>JAULZL010000116.1:0-4955 GCA_032117355.1 Candidatus Nanopelagicales bacterium | reverse complement strand
TTGAAACAGCGGACTACCGCTGAGGGCAGGGAATGAATGATGGGGAAGAGTGGGGTTCGGTTGGATCCGGTTACCCCGGGGAAGTTGCGGTGGGAGGAGTTCATGGCGCCGATGGGTCACGCGTTGTCGCCTGGCCAAGGAGATCGGCGTGTCGGCTTTTCGTATCGGCGACATCGTCAGGGGCAGGCGTGCGATCAGTGAGTCGAAAGTTGGCTTGGGAATGAAACAACTGAAGGGTTCACGTGATGGAATCAATCCGTATGTTTCTCACAGATCGAGCCAGACCAAGGGGCCGGGGGGCCTTGACTGGACTGTCCCAACTACGAAGGGAAAGAGCCCAGGGTGAACCGCGCATGGAGGCCGAGGTCACGTGGGGCCACCTGCTCGCACGTGTCCCCGATCCGCAGGCGCGGAGTCTCGCGGGCACGCCTGTGCCCCATCTGCGCCGGATGATCCACGGACCTCGCTCCCTGCCGGTGCGGGTGAGCGGTCGCGCTCCCGTATGAGGTCTGGCATCCGCTGGACTCCGCTCGCACTGCTGGAGACCACGAATCTCCTGTCAGGAATGTCCAATGGCGTTGTCACGATCGCAATCCCGTGGCTGGTGCTCCAGCGCACCGGGTCCGTCACCGCAGCGGGACTCTTGGCGGCGCTGTCGGCGCTTCCCGGAGTTATCGTCAGCCCGCTTGCGGGGTGGGCCGTCGATCACTTTGGCCGTCGGATCGTGAGCGTCGTCTCCGACACTCTCTCAGCGGTTTCCGTCGTCGCGATCCCACTCGTGGCGATGGTCACGGATCTCAGTCTCGCGATCATTCTCGCCCTCGCCATGCTCGGTGCGGTCTTCGATCCTGCGGGCTACACCGCCCGGCGCGCCCTCATCCCCGACGTCGCCACCGCCAGCGGCATGGAGGTGACCCGGCTCAACGGATTGCACGAGGGCATCTTCGGCATCGGCTGGATCGTGGGACCCCTCGCGGGATCACTGCTTATCGCCGCCCTCGGCGACACTGCGGCATTTTGGGTGCCCTTCGCGCTCTTCATCCTCGCCGCCATCCTCATCTCGCTTCTGCGCGTGAGCGACGCCGGCCAGGTGGCAAAGGCCGAGCATGAAGAGGCGGGCATCGAGCCACTCAGCGCCTGGGAGAACGCCAGCCTCGGTTTGAGCCTTATCTGGCGCGACCACACCCTGCGCGCGATCACCATCGCCGTCATGGTCCTGGCCGCGATTTACCTGCCCACCGAGACCGTGCTGCTGCCTGCCTACTTCACGGAGCTCGACTCGCCTGAGAGCCTCGGCTTCATCTTGGCCAGTCTCGCCGCGGGCAGCGTGATCGGATCGTTTTCATACGGCTGGCTCAACCAGCGGATGACCCGTCGCACCATCGTCTACCTCGCGCTCACCGGTACGGCGTTGACCTACATTCCCATGGCCCTCCTGCCGCCCCTAGGGATCTTCATCACCTTCGCTTTCCTCTGCGGGTTCACATGGGGCCCGATGCAGCCGCTGCTCACCACGATCGTGCAGCTGCGCATTGAGCCTGATATCCACGGCCGTGTCTTCGGCATCCAGACCGCGACCTTCTACGTCGCCCCGCCCGCGGCGATGTTCCTCGCCGGCGTGCTCGCGGAGACCTTCGGCGTCAAGGCAGTCCTCCTCGGCATCGCGGGGCTGCTCGTCCTGACCGCCCTCGGGGTGATGAGTGTCAAGAGCCTGCGTGATATCGACTCCGATCGCGTCGGTGAGGAGTCCGGTCTCATCGAGTCGAGACCGTCCTTGTCACCAGGCAACGACTCTGCCCCCGCAATCGAGGGTTGAGATAACTGAAGCAGTTGGAGATCGCTGGACGGCTGGACGACCTGATGGTGCCTCCCAGCAATCGTCTCTAGGCGCTGAAGGGCAACCGCAAGGGTCAGATGAGCATCAGGATCAACGAGCAATGGCGGGTCTACTTCCGGTGGACGCAGGCTGGTCCTGCGGATGTTGAAGTCGTGGACAACGACTAGGAGGAGGTGCGGGAGATGGCGAAGCGTGCGGTGTTGCTGGACCCGGTGACCCCGGGGGAGTTGCCGTGGGAGGAGTTCATGGCGCCCATGGGCTTATCTCGCTACCGGCTGGCCAAGGAGATCGGTGTTCCTGCTCCACGAATCGGGGACATCGTCTGTGGCAAGCGCTCGGTTACCGCCGACACCGATCGGCATCTCTGCCGATTCTTCGGCCTCTCGGCCGGGTATTGGCTTCGCGCTCAGGCCGCCTACGACATCGAAGTTGCCATGCGCGAATTCGAACCGGAGTTGAAGAAGATCAATCCATGGAGCGGCTCGGCTGCCTGACGGTGAATGTTGACAGCCATGATGGGAACCGCGGCTCCATGACGTAGAGGGGAAGTACAGGTGCCCCGGTTTCGACCGCGGCTGTGAGCGACGCATGGTCGCGCGCGTGCAGGTCTCGCTTGGACTACACGACCTGCACGTCGGGGCAACCCATGGTCCCTCCCGACTCCAGGATCGGCCACCGGCGCGTTGCGCCGCGCTGCATCCCGCGAACGCAAGCCTTGCCTGCTCGTGCGCAATCGGCAACATGATGACCGGTCGCAGTTGTGGCTCGCTGGTGGGAATGGCCATGGTGTTCGACGCGACGCCCGGGTCAAGACCAATCGACTGCCCGCGGCGCAGTCACCTGCCAACGTACATTGGCGGGATTCGAGCAGTTGGGGGAGACATGGGACGGCGATTTCACCGGTCGGCCGAGTTCGGGCGATCCGGTTGACGGCGACCACGTCGGGGCTGGCCGCCTCGCCCGGGGCGCGGGTGAGGGTCAACACGAAGGGCCAGGTTCGGCGTGCGGCCGGTATTCGAGGGTCCCGTGAGGCGGGGCCTCCATCCGCGCGAAGTCATGCGAAGGCGGTTGTTCGATGATCCGGCAATCGGCCCCCAATGCCGCCGCGCAAATCCTAGGCTTCAGTAATGTCTGATCTACGCTTTCACGACCCACGGGGAGGCGGAGAGTGATGGGGTCAATCTTCCCGGAATGAGTGACGACGACTCTTTCGACGAATTGGGTTTTCGGTATCGCGTGATACTCGTTGATGACGAGGAGTTCACCCGCGGCCTGCTGGCGCAGATCCTGACGGGTGCTGGCGCCGAGGTACTTGCCTGCTCCTCGGTCGCTGAGGCTCTGGGGGCGCTTGAGGGATTCAATCCACACGTTGTTATGACGGACCTCGACCTGGGTCCCGGCCCCAGTGGTGTTCATCTCTTGAAGGGCGTGGAACGGCATGCCCCGTGGGTCGGTCGCGTGATGATGAGCGTGCACGCTTCCCCGCAACTCGGAGCATCCGATGGGAACGAATTGCCCGAAGACGTGGTCTATCTGGTGAAGTCGGCTGTGTCCTCACACCAAGACCTCCTGGATGCAATCGAGGCGGCGGTCGAGCACAAGATCATTCGCGATGGCGCGACTGAGGGTGACCGCGTGGTTATCAGCGCGGCCCACGGCGAGATACTTCGCCTGGTCGCAGAGGGCTTCTCCAACGCAGGCATCGCCGAAGTTCGCGGAACCTCCGTGAATGCCGCCGAAGGTATGGTCCAGCGGATGTTCCTTGCGCTCGGTATCCGCTCTGACCGTCGGCACAACGCGCGGGTGCTCGCGGTGAGAATGTGGCAGCAGGGCCGTGTCGTCGTCCGGTAGCCAGGCGGGTGCGGATCCCTCTTGGCGTCGACTGCTCACTGGCCGATGGGCCATCTCAATGCGCGCATGGCTCCTGATCGCCCTGCTCATGCAGTGGCCGTCCTACGCCCGCAACTCCGTTCCTGTGCACCTTTCACCTACGTGGGCGATTGCCATCGGCATCCTGAGGGTCCTCGCGGCGGGCCTTGTCCTGCTTGTTGCGGACCGGACGTTTCTTCGTCACCGTTCCGCTGAGCCGGCCTCGCTCTGGGTTGTCATCGCCACCTGGTTGGCTGCAGGTCTTGCCGCGATGGCGGTTCAATGGGCGGCATTTCGTTACCTCGGCGAACCCGGGATTTCACCACTGCGATGGACGGTCTCCTCGATCACGTTCGCCTTGAGGAGTGCCCTGTGTGCCTACTACTTCGGCCTGCGTGAATATTGGCTGCAATCGGTCGGGGAATTGCGAACCTCCTCCGAACGCCTCGCAGAACTGCGGGCGTCATCGCGTGCGGATCTGGAGAACATCCGTGCCCGCGTGCGGACCATCGTTGTCGATCAGGTGCTTCCGCGTATCCGTGAACTTCAAGCAGACCTCGGCGACAGGCGTAGCGAGATGACGCGGGATCGCATGATGCGCCTGTCTGGAATTGCGGAGGCCTATTCACAGGGCATCGTCCGTGACGCCAGTCATGAGGTATCAAACCTCCCCGCGGAGGGAGAACCACAGCATGACTACCCGGGCTCTTCGTCGGCCATTGCTTCGAAGTCAGACGTTCGTCGGCCGCTGTTGATCTCCACCCGGTGGACGGCGCTTGTGTTCATGGTGACCTTGGTGCCGCTGGCCTTCACAGCACCGCCTGACGATCCGGTGCCGCCCATCCTGTTCGCCATCGCCGTGCTCCTGTTGATGGCGTGGACTGGCGCGTGGATCCAAGCCCGAATCCGCGGATGGTCTCGGTCCACCACTGCCTCGACCTGCTGGATGACGTTCACTGCCGTTGTCGGCATTGAAGCCTGCGTATCTGCGAGTCTGCTGCCGGCACGGGTGATTACCCCCGTGCCGCGCGTATCACTGATGGTCATCGTCTTCATTCTGTTGATGCTTGGCGCTTCGATGGAACGTCATCTCGGTGGCATCACCGATCGGGCCAAGGCTCTTTTGCAGGTGCGCAGGGAGATGACCGACATCAACGCTGTTCTTCAAGAGGAGCTCGCGTCCGAGAAGAGGCGGGTTGCGCTCCTCCTGCATGGTCCGGTCCAGGGTCGACTGGCCGCCGTCTCCCTG
>JAULZL010000115.1:9391-16427 GCA_032117355.1 Candidatus Nanopelagicales bacterium | reverse complement strand
ATGCATTGCGAATTTGGTCAAAGGTTTGGATGGCGTTGGGTCATTCAAGATGGCAGGAGATCGAAGTACACCTGGACGATTTCGGTGTCGTCCGTTATCGTCTCGCCGACCGAGGTCCAGAACGCTCGGTGGCTCTCGCGGAACATCTCACCGGTGAGATCACCCTCACCCTCGGCGAGGGCCAACTCATCGGAGACGTCAGCGAAGCGGCCCACCTCAACTCGGCTCACCTGGATCCGACCGACAGCCTCGCCCGCGCTGTTGACGACAACGAGGATCTCGCCGGGGTGTTCAATTGGCTCGCCCTCAGTCCGATACTCCTCCAACAAGCCAGCGGTGGCTCGCTTCCGGCCCTGCACGACAAGGCCGACCAGTCGTTCGCGCATCTCGCCTGGGGTGCCGAACTCGATGGTTCGCTGTCCGTCGATCACCGGAAATCCCATGTCAGGCTGCCTGCTGCGCGCATGTGGTGGCCGCCTCGCGCAGGCGTCGCTCCCGAGGATCATCGACGAGGTAGAAGTCCATCCGGTTCATGGCGTATGCGAAGCCCATGCCCAGCTGTGGATCGGCAAATCCGAATGATCCACCGGCTCCGGGCGTGCCGAAGGCGAGAGGTGAGCCGAATTCAAAGCCTGGCCAGGGTTTGCAGTAGCCGAGGGAGAATCGCGTCTCAGTACGCAGCACCTGGTCCATACGGCCGAGTCGAGGATCAGCGGCGGGCAGGCGCAGTGCATCGAGGGTCTGCTCATCGATGCCGAGGATGGGCGCGCCATGGGCAAGATCCCCGTAGGCGATGGCAACGCTTCGAACCGTCCCGATGCCGTTGGCGGCGGGCAGTTCAATCCTCATCATCTCGCGGTCGTTATATCGCTCGGGCTGGCCGAGGACAGCCGGGTTAGCGAAGCTCCGCTCGGTGATGGACCCCTTGGTGAGAAAGCCGCGTACGAAGCGCCACGGCAGCTTGCGGATGTTCAGCACCATCCGAGTGCGGTAGTGAGCTGCTTGCAGAACAGCTACCTGCGAGGAAGGAATGTCCTCCGGCAGCCCGATGTAGAACTCCAGCCCTAAGGGCCTGGCAATCTCGTCAGCGAAGTAGCGACCGATCGTTCGGTGCTGCGGGTCCACTCGTCGGATGAGTTCAGATTCATACCAACCCAGGCTGAGCCCGTGATAGCCGTGCATGTCACCAGGCGTCCATGCTGGTGCCTGCTTCGCAATGGCGGTTGCCACTCGGTCCGGATCGGCCAGGAGAGCAAGGTCCATTGGCTCGTCGATGGCGCAGAGCCCGGCCTGGTGCGAGAGCAGTTGGCGAACGGTCACCTTGTCCTTGCCGGACTCGGCGAACTCCGGCCAGTAGCGGGCAACTGGCTGGTCATAGTCGAAGAGGCCGCGTGAGTGAGCATGGGCTACGGCGATGGAGGAGACTCCCTTGGTGGTGGAGAACATATTGACCAGGGTGTGCTCCTCCCACGCCAGCCCGCGTGCAGGATCCCGTTGTCCGGCCCACAGGTCGACGACGAGTTCGCCGCCTACGACTACCGCGCAGGCGGCTCCAACCTCCGTGCCGTCGGTGATGTTGGCGCGGAATTCATCTGCAACGGCCTCATAGCCCGGTCGGGCAAATCCCTGTATCTGCGTGGACATTTCCCACCTCCTTTCGCAAACCTACTTGCCAAGGGGGCCTCGCGAGTGAGTGCAGACGAACTCGCACCCAGGTTGGCGACGAAAGTATGGTTGCCCAGTTGTTGGATTCACCGATCAGCTCGGAGGCGCGATGACCCAGCCGGTAGAGCGAATCGACGTGAACGCTGATCTCGGCGAGGGATGCACAGGCGATGACGCGCTGCTCGCGCTGGTGAGCACGGCGAGCATCGCCTGCGGTGGTCATGCAGGCGGGGGCGATCACATGGCCGCCACTATTGATCGAGCGCATGCGAAAGGGGTGGCGGTTGGTGCGCACCCTTCCTACCCCGATCGCGATCGCTTTGGTCGGGTGTCCCTGGCTGAGGCAATGGATCCGATGACCCTCGGTGAGGTACTTCGTAAGCAGTTGGGGGAATTTGCAGCTGCCGCATCGGGCATCGCCCTGTCGCACGTAAAGCCGCACGGCGCCCTCTACCACGATGCAGCGCGGATACCGTGGGTTGCCCGAACCATCGTGCACGTGACCGATGAGTTGGCAGCCCGGGTCGGCGGGCCACTGAGTCTCCTCGGCCCATCATCGGGCCACCTGCGATCCATGGCTGGCGACATCGGCATCACATATATACGTGAAGGCTTCGCTGATCGCGCCTATCGTGCGGACGGTTCACTCGTGCCCCGCACGGATGAGGGTGCTGTTCATCACGATGGGCAGACCGTCGTCGCCCAGGCCATCAGCCTTGCGCGCGGTCACGTTCGCTGCTCGGAGGGCGTAGCCGTCCCCCTTGATGTGCAGAGCCTGTGCATCCACGGCGATACCCCTGCAGCGGTGGAGTTCGGGGCTGCAATTCGCGAAGCTTTTCGACTGCAGGGAATTGACGTGCTCCATTGGGCACAGTTGTGATTCGTTGGTACGCAGACCGAGCGGTGCTTGTGTCAGTGCCGGTGGGAGTGCGGCCAATGGACATTGCAGGGGTGTTGGCATCACTCGTCGATTGTCGAGTAAGGGTGGGCCTGGACACCGTCCTCGTGGAATCGAAGCGGCCCGATCCGAGCATGCTCGAACGTACTCGCAGTGCACTGGCCAGAGAGGGTCGCGCCGAGGAAGTCGCAGTTGAATCGCAGTTGACCCAAGTGTTGAACATCCGGGCCAGATACGGCGGCGAGGACCTCGCTGCTGTATCTGACGCGGCAGGCCTCACTCCATCCGACCTGGTCGAACTCCACTACGGCACGACCTGGGTAGTCGCCATGATCGGTTTTGCTCCGGGCTTCGGCTATCTCCGACCAGAGGACGACAACCCGCTGTGGTCGCTCATAGAACGTCGACCTTCCCCGCGAGAGCGCGTCCCGGCAGGGTCAATCGCGGTGGCTGCCGGTATGTCGGCCGTGTACCCCCATGACATGCCGGGGGGCTGGCAGGTAATAGGCCATACCGATGTCCGGCTCTTTGATGCCGCTCGCAGTGCGGGTCCAAGTATTCTTCGAACCGGGGATCGAGTCAGGTTCACCCCTGCGGCAGCGGGCGAGTTGTGACATCTCTTCGGGTGGTTTCGGTCGGGTTGGCCACCCTCCAGGACGCGGGCCGTGACGGCTACCAGGCTGATGGGGTGCCCCTTGCTGGCGCATTCGATGCCCACTCCTACCGGCAGGCCTGCCTATTGATGTCAGGGAGCGATTCGCTCAGCCTTCCTGCGTTCGAAATTCTTGGCGGCCGACTCGAGATGGTCGCCGATGCTCCGGTCGAGGTGGCGGTCACGGGGGACGGTTGGCTGAGTGTCGACGGTGGGCCAGCAGCGACGGACACCGTCCACCTGCTGCCTCCCGGTAGGCCGGTGCTGGTGGAGAGGGTGGGCCCGGGGCCGAGCTACCTCGCCGTCTCGGGGCTGCAGGCGCCGATCACTCTCGGCTCCTGCGCCACGGATACCTTCAGCGGCCTTGGACCGCCTGTTGTCGTGGCTGGCGACGCGTTTTCCGTGCTGGCCGGTCAGCCTCGCGCCGGAATCTTCCTGCGCCCCAGATCTCGGGGTGTGCGTCGGGAGTTGCGGATTATCAGTCACCTCGGTTCGGTCGGCGTTGGGCTAGATGAGTTCGAGCCAAGCCCGTTCCTTGAGCAGATGTGGACGGTGCATTCGATCGCTCGGTCAGGTGTCCGTCTGCGAGTCTCGGAGGCTGAGCAACTGGTTCCGGTTCCTGACCTGCTTCAGGTGAAGTCGGGGCCGACTCTTGCCGGTGCCATCCAATTGGCGCCCTCGGGGGAGGCGATCATCCTGGGCCCCGATGGTGCAGTCACCGGCGGCTATCCGACGATCGGGGTGATCATCAGCGCCGACGTCTGTGATGTGTCGCGACTGTCGGCCGGTGACCGGATCGCCTTTCGAGCGGTCTCTGTCCCGTGGGCTGCTCGCGAGTGGGCCGCCCAGCAGGTGGCACTGGCCACCGCCCTGGTCGACCCCGCTCTGATCTAGAGCCGCGTCACTCGCCGATGAGTGCCGCAACGTCCCTCCGAAGCGGCAGCGAGGGCACGGCCCCGGCCGTGGTCGTGGCGAGGGCCCCGGCGGCTGCGGCCCAGGTCAGTGCCCGGTCGATCGGTAAGCCTTCGGCCAGGGCCATCGCGAGTCCGCCGCAGAAGGCATCTCCGGCAGCCACGGTGTCGATGGCGTGCACCGGGAAGGCGGATACCGATCCGGTCTCGGTCGTGCTGCCCCAGATCGCTCCCTGCGATCCGCGGGTCATGACCACGATCCGTGGGCCCCGCTGAACCAGCGATGCAACTGCGACCATGGCCTGTTCGAGGGTGTCGGTTGGCAGATCGGTGAGCAGCGCGGCCTCATGCTCATTGGGTACCAGGATGTCGACCAAGCGCAGGATCTCATCGGGGATCGCTCGGGCGGGTGCTGGGTTCAAGATGGTCACGGCGCCGCGCTCCCGGCCGATTCGCAGGGCGGCCCCGACGGACGCCATCGGCACCTCGTGCTGGGCGAGCACCACCGCGACGTCGCTAATGGCATCGAGGGCAGTCGTCACCTGGTCGCCGGTGAGTGAGTCGTTGGCACCTGGGATCACCACGATTCGATTCATGCCCCGATCGTCGACCTCAATCACGGCGGTGCCCGACGTACCGGCATCGATGGCGATGGTCGTCGGCGAGATGCCTTCGTCCTCCACGAGTGAGCGCAGCCACGTCCCACCGTCATCGCTGCCGACTGCGCCAACCATGGCCACCTGCGCCCCGAGACGGGCCGCTGCTACCGCTTGATTCAGGCCCTTGCCCCCGGGGTGCCGAGCCAGGCTCGTCCCGAAGACCGTCTCCCCGGGATCGGGCATCCGGTCGAGGCCAACCACGAGGTCCACGTTCAGGCTTCCGACGACAACCACCGTTCCGCTCACGCCAGGAGTATCTCAGGCCTAAGGTGTCGACCGTTCCAAGGCGAGTCGGCGGCGCTGGGCCGAGGCTCCCGTCAGGAGGGCAGGGTCGTCATGCGAAATCCGCTGGGTGTTCACGCGATGGTGTGGGTTGGTGGCTGGAGCCATGAGGAGGCACGCCGGGCGATCGACTCCACCAAGCGAGCGGGATACGACCTCATCGAAATACCGGCACTGGACCCGTCTCGGATCGATATCGCGCAGACCCGGGCGGACCTGCAGCAGGCAGGTCTTGCCTGCAGTGTCTCCCTCGGACTGGCCTTTGGAAGTGACATCAACTCGGAGGATCCCGACCAGGTTGATCGGGGCCGTGACACCCTGCTAACCGCACTTGATACCTGCCACGGGATCGGTTCGACCTATCTCGGTGGAGTCATCTTCTCGGCCATGGCGAAGTACGCCGGCCCCACCACAGCAAGAGCTCGGGCCAATTCGGTGGCGGTAATCCGTGAGCTTGCCCAGGAGGCGCAAGGTCGAGGGGTGATGATCGGACTTGAGTTCGTCAACCGCTACGAAAGCAACCTGCTCAATACGACCCAGCAGACCTTGGACTACATCGAGGAGGTTGGCGAGGACAACGTTATGGTCCACGCCGACGTCTACCACATCAATATTGAAGAGTCGGACTTTCGCTCACCGGTGCTGCTCGCTGGCGATCGCCTCGGATACGTCCATGTGGGGGAGTCGCACCGTGGATACCTAGGGACGGGAACGGTCCACTTCCCGGAGTTCTTCGCCGCCCTGCGAGAGGTCGACTACGCCGGGCCGATCACCTTCGAGTCCTTCTCCTCGGCTGTGGTCGATCCATTGATGTCCAATACCCTGGCCGTGTGGCGCAACTTGTGGGGCGATGGCATGGATCTGGCGACCTCGGCCCGCGATTTCATCCTCGCCGGAATGAGCGAGTGACCAAGCGGCCCGCGTGCCCCAGTAACTGTGCGATTCCGCAGAGCGGGTTGGTGCATCAGTGAATTGGCTTGGCATTGACCTAGGCACCGGATCGCTGAAGGCGGCCGTGGTCGATGATGACGGAAATGTCGTGGCTCGAGCCACCCGTAGCTATCAGGTTGCGTCACCTCGGCCAGGCTGGGCTGAAACCAATCCGGCGGATTGGCTTGCCGCTGCACGTTCCGCGGCGCAGGAGGTGTTGTTGACCTGTGGTGGCGCGGTTGATGGAGTTGGCTTCTCCGGCCAGATGCATGGACTCGTCCTCTGCGATGCAGCGGGCCACCCTCTACGTCCAGCAATCCTCTGGGCGGATTCTCGATCGTCGAAGCAAGCGTCCCGGATGGCGGCGGAGTTTGAGCCGCCTAACCTCGCACGCCTAGGGTCGGCTGCCGTGGCCGGATTCGCCGCGACAACAGCGGCCTGGGTCAGCGAGCATGAGCCCGAGATCCTCGCGCAGGCCACCTCCGCGCTCCAGCCCAAGGACTGGCTGCGCCAGACCCTCGGGGGGCAGCAAGCGACAGACCCCAGTGACGCCTCCGGGACCTTGATGTGCGAGGTCGCGACGGGAAGATGGAGTGAGTCGGCGATCGCATGGACCGGCCTTGATTTCGGGACGCTCCCGGCCATTCGTGGATCGGCCGCGAACGCCGGGACGGTCCGGTTGGCCGATGGCGACTACCCAACCGTCGTAGGCGGTGCCGATACCGCATGTGCCCTGGCCGGAATCGGGCTACGACCGGGAGATGCATTCATTGCGGTCGGCACCGGATCCCAGGTGGTGAGCGTTCTGGCTAGCGCGGAGATGGATCCGACCCTGGCCACCCACACCTTCAGTGCCGTGGGCGAGCCGGGCACGGCCTGGTACCGGATCGGCGCCGTCCAAAATGCGGGTCTGGCGCTGGAGGTGGCCTTGCGCTGGCTCGGTGCGGATGTGGCCGAAGCCAATGCCGCCCTCGGCACCGGCCTGCAGCCCGATGACCCGGTGTTCGTGCCGACCCTCTCCGGCGAGCGCACGCCGTTC
>JAULZL010000115.1:5946-9381 GCA_032117355.1 Candidatus Nanopelagicales bacterium | reverse complement strand
TGCGTGGTTCGTGGCAGCAACTCTCCCTGAGCACCGATCGACAGGCACTGCTGCGGAGCCTGCTGGAGGGAATCGCCCAGGGGGTGGCCCTGGCGGTCGAGGCCGTGCGGGCATCTGGTGCGCCATGGCCCGATGTGATTCCTCTCGTCGGGGGAGGCACCCATGACCCAGGATTCCGGCAACTGCTGGCGGATGCTACGGGATGTGCCCTGGGGGTCGTCGAAGCACCGGATGCGGCCGTCGTTGGCGCGGCAATGCTTGCCTCCGGTCGACTGCGAGTGCCGGACCGGGTGGCACTCACCGACATCGTCGAACCCGATGCCATCCGTGCGGCGCTTCTTGCCCAGCGCCGCCATGACCGGCTTGAGATGATGCCGCAATGAGGATTGCCATTGGATCGGATCACGCCGGCTATGAGCTGAAGACGACCCTGAAGCGGTGGCTCGCCGATCAAGGGCACGAGGTCCTCGACTTGGGTACGGATAGCCCGGAGCGGGTCGACTACCCGCACTTCGGTGCCGAGGTTGGCCGTCGCGTGGTTGCTGGTGACGCGGACTTAGGAGTAGCGGTCTGCGGGAGTGGCCAGGGCATCTGCATGGCAGCCAACAAGGTGCCCGGCGTCCGTGGCGGCGTGATTCGCGATGTCGAGGATGCGGTCATGACGCGCCGTCACAATGACGCGAACGTCGCATGCTTCGGGCAGAACGTGACCGATCCTGCCCTTGCGATCAAGGCACTCGAGGCATTCCTGGCGACGGCCTTTGACGGTGGCCGTCACCAAGTGCGCGTGGTGCAGTTGGCCGAGTTGGACGCTGGCACACTGCCGTGATTCAAGAGCCTGCTGGCATTGCCATGCGGTGGCCGAACTTGGTGACGGACGAGGAAGGGTGACTGATGCTCAAGGGAATTGATCCGCTGCTCAGCGGTGATCTGCTGAAGATCCTGGACGACATGGGCCACGGAGATCGCCTGCTACTCGTCGATCGCAACTATCCGGCTGCGGCATCTGGCAAGCCGGTGATCCGACTCGGTGAAGTGTCGATCATCCGAGCGGCCAAGGCCATCCTCAGCGTCTTCCCCCTGGACTCATTCATCGACCACCCGCTCCAGCGAATGGAGGTGCGGGACGACCCGGCGATCACAACGCCGACCCAGGACGAACTGCTGGAACTTGCCCGGGGATTCGAAGGTCGGCCATTGGAATGTGGTGTCATCCCGCGGCTGGACTTCTACGTCGAGGCCGCCAAGGCCTACGCAGTGGTTCACACCCTCGACGCGGTGCCGTACGGCTGTTTCGTCCTGCATAAGGGCGTCATCTTCGATCCCGAGTAGGCACTGCCTCAGGCCTACACCGCGACTGAAGCCCCCCCACGATCCATGCCGGTGAGCCCGCGCCGTCGGCGTTGGCGAGGATGGTGTTGGGTTGGGGAGTGACGGCAATCATCTTCGGCTTCCTGACCGCGGCGATGTTCGCCACCAGCACCCTGGCTTCCTCGCGCGCGGTGCGGTTGATCAGCCTTCCATCGGTTCTTGCCGGCGGCATGCTGATCGGGTTCGTGTTGACCCTCCCGGGTGCGATCGCCGAGGGCGTGCCACCTGGCCTCGTCGGCACGAACATCATCTGGTTTGCCCTCGCTGGCATCGGGAATGTCGGCGGACTATTCCTGGTCTACGCGGCGCTTCGGGTGGGCAAGGTCGGCGTCGTGGCTCCGATCGCCGCTACGGAGGGCGCCATATCCGCTGTGCTTGCAGCCATCGTAGGCGAGTCGATCGCTCCGATCGCGGCCTTCATCCTCATGGTGATCGTGGCCGGGATCGTGCTCTCGGCGATGGCCCCGGATCCGGCTCCGGTGGAGCGGGAGCAGCCACTGCGCGCGGCGCTTCTAGCAAGTGCTTCATCGGTGTTCTTCGGTGTGGGTCTGTTCTCGACAGGGCATCTCAGCGATGAGATCCCGACGTCGTGGCTCCTGTTGCCGCCGAGGCTCATCGGAGTGTTCGCGATCGCTATTCCGCTCATCATCCTGGGCCGGATGCAGATGACCCGAAGGGCCTTGCCCTTCGTTGCAGCGGTCGGAGTGAGCGAGGTTCTCGGTAATGCGGCATTCACCGTTGCGGCCCGCGACAGCATTGCGATTGCGTCAGTCATTGCATCCCAATTTGCCACGATCTCGGCGATCATGGCCTTCCTGCTTTTCAAGGAGAGATTGGGCCGACTTCAGGTGGCCGGGGTCGCCACGCTGGTCGTCAGCATCACTGCACTGACGATTGTTCAGAGCACGTTCAGTTGATGATGACCTGTCGCTGAGCGCGCAGGGACATCACCAGGGCAATGATCCACCCGATGATGGTCCACCCCAGCAGGAGGTTGATCCAGAACACCAGCCAGTGCGGGACGTCGCGAACAGCTGCGATTGCCCAGGGCAGCATGTACCCGGCGGTCAGGATCGCAACGATGACAGCGATCACCTTGGTGATCGTCCAGGAGCGGTCTGCGGGCTCGATATAGGCGCCAGTCATGTGGAAAGCCTACGACCCTCGAATTTCAACCCATCGTCGACCGCGACCAGTGCAGGGATGTCGTCGATGAAGAACCTGAGTTAGTCGATGATCACCCGACGCTCGCCGTCGGCCAGCCATTCCATGACGGCCGCCCGAGACAGCATTCGATGACCGCAGTCGCACCACGCGGGAAGCTCGTCATCCTCGGCTGCACCGTCGGCATCAAGCAGATCGAACCAGCGTCGGGGCTCTTGATCTCCGTGCGGGATATCGGGAAGGTCCTTGTCGCCGTGCGAGTGGGCGTGGATGGGTGCGACATAGACGAGCCCAGCACTGGTCCGATAGACCGTGGCAACGTGGTGGCTCTTCGCGCAATTGATCTTCATTCGCGTCGCCTCCCGCCCGCCGTGGGGCAGCGCCGACCAGGCATCCTGTGCGATTCGTCGGCGGTCATGCCGGTCGAGGCGAACGTCCCCTAGTCGTCCTGCGCTTTCAGCCATGCAGGCACGGTAGCCGCGGGCAGCAGCCATGGCTGCGTCCAGTCGCTCTCGGGTACGGCATTGATCGGGCAATGCGCACCGACGGGGGAGCGATCGCGCTGCATTGCTGCGAGTCGACCGCCCCACCCGAGGGCGAGCACGTCAGTCGCGTCGCAAGAGTGGACACTCGATCCCCCGCGTCGTGTGTACCCCCTAGCGCTCGGGGCATACATGCTGTGTTCCGCCACAGATCCCGAGCACCGTGGACGTGACCTTGGTGCACCTTCGATGATGGTCTAGGGGTGTGACATTGACCGGTCAACCTCGTCGCTGGCCGTGTCGGGGGTCAAGGCTGGCTCTCGCAGCGAGGACTGGGCCGCGTCCGGCGCCTCCAGGGATCGCTGGCTTGGTACCCCGAGTTGCTTCATCTCCCGTGCCGACACGAGTACCCGCGACT
>JAULZL010000115.1:380-5936 GCA_032117355.1 Candidatus Nanopelagicales bacterium | reverse complement strand
GAACGGCTTGATCCAGACCTTTGCGAACCGAGGTGATGTGCTCGCTGAGCAGGCCCAGTCGATTGAGTAGTTCGGACCCGACCTGCTGGATTTTCTCGGCGTTTACGGCCAGGTCATTGCGCTGGTATCCGAAGGCAATGGTGCGCAGTAGCGCAAGCATGGTGGTGGGAGTCGCCAGGACAACCTGCGATTGAAAGGTGCGCTCGAGAAGGGCACCATCGGCGGCGAGGGCTGCTTGCAGAAGGGACTCAAGTGGAAGGAACATCACGACGAAGTCCGGGCTGATTGCGGTATCCGAGTAGCGCTTGGCCGCCAGTTCCTTCGCCCGGGCGAGGACATCCTCGGCGTGCTTCCTCATCAACGGTTCGCGATTGGGGTCATCAGCACTCACGGCCGCCCAGTAGGCATCGAACGGGAACTTCGCATCAACGAGGATTTCAGTGCCGCCGGGCATCTGGATCACGATGTCCGGCCTGGATTGGCCGTTCTCCCCGGCTCTGGTGTCCTGCCGCCGGTAGTGCACCCCCTCCATCAGGCCCGAGTGGGAGAGCAGTTGCTCCAGTTGCATCTCGCCCCACTGACCCCGGGCCTTCCCGTGGGTCATCGCCACCACGAGCTTCTTGGTGGCGTCCTCCAGCGATGCGTAGTTTCGCTGCACGCCTTCGATTTGCGCCTTGATTGCCGCATCGGCCGTGGCCCGATCAGTGGCGGCCTCGGTCGACTGCCTTCGTAGCGCTTCCAACGCCGAACGCAGCGGCTCGAGCTTCTCTTCCAGGGACTTTGACTCGTCCCGATCGGACTGCAGGTCACGACGATCTCGGTTGAGGAGGTCAAGTTCACCCCTGGCCCGCTCTAGTTCGGCCCTGATCGCGGCTTCGCGGGCCGCGCCCTCAGCCAGCAGAAGTGCCTCGCGCTCCCTCCAGCGGGTTCGGTTCACGCGGCTGGACACGATCCAGCCGAAGAGGAGCCCGACCGCGAGGCTCGAGATGGCGATCAGAGGAGCAAGGTCGATCACGGGATCTCCGATTCGTCGGGGTGGACGCGATCATCTCTGGCGGGTGTGACATGTCAGCGAGTTGAAAAGTTCACGCCTCGCGGCCCAGGGCAACATCGAGTGCATCCATGAAGGCGTCGACATCGCCGTGGGTGGCCGCAAGCTCGTCATTGCCAAGGATGAGTACCCAGCCCTCGGCGGTGTCGGCGACCACGCAAGCCGCTTGATCTCCGACGAATGCGGCGAGGGCAGGTTCCATCTCATTGAGGTGGACGAGTTCGAAGGGAATCCCCAACTCGCGCACCCGGGCATCCCATGCGGCCTTGCGACGGAACGGCGAGTGCGTGATGTCGCAGAGCGAGCACGAATCACCGCGCAGATAATGCCCAATGAGATATCGCGCCTCACCGACCAGTCCACCGTCCGCCCGATAGACGCCGACCAACCGACTGATTGAGTTATCCATGCGTGCTCCCTATGTTGGGCCGAGTCGAAGGCCGTTCGCGATGATCCGTGCGCGCATCGCCTCGCCGGCAATCGGACCTATTGCAGATTCTGCTGGTTGCCATTGCCTTCTGCGGCAGCGCGCTTTCGATCACGAGCACGTTCTGCCGCCCCGGTGATCACCCGGACAGCGACGCCGAGCAGCACCAGGTCGAGGACGATCTGGACCATCGTGATCGCACGGGCCACCGTCCCGATCGGAGTGATGTCGCCGAATCCCACCGTACTGAGCACGACAAGCGCGTAGTACAGGGCCGCGAAGTAGTCGAGTGGCTCGCTGAAGGTGGGGGGATATCCCACCGACAGGAGGTGGTAGATCTTGGCGAACACGGCGAGGAACAGTACGAAGATGACGGCAAGGGCTTCGAACATCCGCGCCTGGGGATTACCCCCGCGGTGGATTCGCTGTATCTGCCAGCGGAAGACGATCGCGAAGATCAGCGTCCAGAGCAGCAGGAGGGCAATGATCGTGAGCGTTGTCTGGAGCGAGCCGTCTGGCGGACGTGGCACGGGTGATAGGGCCAGCAGGATTACGACGGCCGTCACGAGCACTCGCAGGCAGGTAATCACGGTTGACCGCGCAACGCCCTCTGCCTTGTCGCGGCTCTTGTCTGGCACAGATGTCACTGGCTCTCTCCGGTTCATGGACCTTGGCTGCGAACGTCCTCGCTTCGCTGGTCCATGATGGCGGCATGATCCTCGAATCCCTCGGAGCATCGCCGGTCGTCATCGACGGAGGCCTATCCACTCAGCTCGAGGTGATGGGCTGTCGGCTGGATGATCCACTCTGGACGGCCCGCACCCTGCTCGACGATCCCGGCACCGTGATTGCCGCTCATCGCGCCTTCGTGGAGGCAGGGGCCGAGGTCGTCATCAGCGCCAGCTACCAGGTTGCGAGGGCAGGGTTCGTCGAGGCGGGCTTACGCCCGAAGGACGCGGATCGAGCCCTCGAGTCCAGCATTCACGCGGCCCGTAGTGCGGTTACGGGAACCACGACATTGGTCGCGGCCAGCGTGGGTCCGTACGGTGCCATCTCCCATGACGGCGCCGAGTATCGCGGGAACTACGGGTTATCCCTCGATCGGCTCGCCACCTTCCATGATGAACGAATTGCAGTCCTGATGGCTGCCGGGCCGGATCTCCTGGCCATCGAGACGATCCCAGATCTCCTCGAGGCTCAAGCGCTGATGGAGGTGCTGCCTGCCGATGCGTGGGCCTGGGTCTCGTTCACGGCAGGTGAGGACGGAAATCTGCGGGCTGGGCAGCCCATCGAGGAGGCCGTCCGCGCGGTGGAGGGCCACCCCGGGGTGCGGGCGGTGGGGATCAACTGCACGGAGCCGCATGTGGTCCCCTCGATCCTTTCGAGGATGGCCGGTGTCACAGACCTGCCGCTTGTTGCCTACCCGAACGCCGGGGGATCCTGGGATCCGTCGACCGGCGCCTGGGTTGGCCCGACGCAACCGATTGCGTTGGCTGCTGTTTCCTGGATTGAGGCTGGCGCTGTGGTCGTCGGAGGATGCTGCGGCACGAATTCGGCCGATATCGGCCGCCTGGCCGATGCGATCGCGGCTGTCACACCGCCGGGCAGTCGCCGCTAGGAGGCAGCCATCACTGGCACTGGAAGGATCCGCCGCAGACTGTCGCGATTGTGATGAAGCCGAGGAGCACCGACAGGATGCCGATGAACGGCAGGCAGTAGGCGATTGTCCGAACTACGCGCTTGAGGCCCGAGGACGGGTCCTTTCGAGTTGTCCCCCAGGCGATCCAGGTGGCGATGATCGAAATTGGGCAGAGCAGCACGGTGCCCGTGAACCCGAAGAAGACCATCTCGATGGGGGTGGAACTCCCTGCATCGGACATGAAGACCGAGAAGAACCCCAGGAAGAGCGCAATAGGGCAGACGATGATCCACAGCACCGTGAAGAGGATCGGCAGCACCGGACTCAGCCTTGCCGGTTCCGCGATCGTCTCGGCGGGGACGGGGAGTGCGGAGCCGCTGGAAGCGGGCTGATCGGGAACGGACGGCCATTGCGGGGTCGACATGTTGGGAGCCTCTCGTCAGATGTTGCGTGGGCGCGCCTGCAATTCTTGGATGACCTCGACGAGGAAAGCGTGGTCCTCGACCTGTGGCAGACCGGATACCCCGAAGAGGCCGACCATGCCCGTGCCTCGAACCCTGATCGGTACACAGCCGCCGTGCGCAGCGTAGTCGGCGACGGGGAGCATCGTTGCCTCATTGAAGGATCGGCCCTGCTCCTCGTACGAGACCCTCACCGCCATCGTTGCCAACTCGAAGCGACGCGTTACCCGGAACTTGCGCTCCAGCCAGGAGTCATTGTCGGCGGTGGATCCGGGCAGGGCAGCGCGAAATGCCACCCGATTCCCGCGCCAGACCTCGATGGCCACTCGCAGTGAACGCTCCCGGGCGAGTGACAGGGCCAGGCATCCGAGGTCGAGCGCATCGTCGAGGCTGAAGGATTCGAGAGTCAGTTCCTCGTCCTGTCGGGCCAGCTCACTGGACGTGAACCCTCCGGTTGTCTCCGTCATGGGGTGATTGTGGCATTCGGGCGAGTCACCGTGCTGGTGCTGTCAGCCTGGCGACGGACCTCGAGTCGATCAGGTATCGACTCCTTCATCTCGGTTACGTGGCTGATGACCCCGACGGCCCGGCGTCCGGAGCGCAACTGATCCAGTTGGTCCAGCACTTGATAGAGGGTTCCCTGGTCGAGGGACCCGAAGCCCTCGTCGACGAAGAGGGTCTCCAGGGCGGAGCCAGCGGCCTCTCCCTTGACCACATCGGCGAGGCCGAGTGCCAGGGCCAGGGACGCGTAGAACGTCTCGCCGCCGGACAGTGAGCGAGGCTCCTGGGAATGCCCCGTCCACGCGTCAACGAGCAGGATCCCCAGGCCGCTGTGCCCCCTTGAGGTCTCCTCATTGAGGTCGAAGGTGAACTTTCCCGAGCTCATTCGCTCGAGGTGGACGGACGCGGCCGCGAGCACCGACGCGAATCGACGCTGCAGGGCGTAGGCGGTCAACGGGAGCCGCCGACTGTTGTTGGCTGTGACGAGGTCGGCGAGGTCGACCGCTGGCTTCGTCCGTTCGCGCACCGTGCGGCGGTTGTTCAATGCGGCCTCGAACTGCTCCGACAGGGGCACCGCCTCCGCGGAGAGGGTTGCCAGGGTGGTGGCCCGGTCTGCTGCGACCGCCTGCTCGTCGAGTGCCGTGGTCAGGGCATCTTGCGCCGCGGTGTCCTGGCGTCTTGCATCGTCAAGGGACATCTCCCTCAGTTCTGAGGGGACGGTGGCAAGGGCCTCGGTGAGGGCTGCGTGCGCCTGCTGCAGTTCGTCCAGCGTCGAGATCCGGTCTCGAGTCTGATGCAGTAGTGCGGTGGCCGAGTCGGCTTCCTGGATGAGGAGCCGGATCTCCTCTCGTCGTCCCGCTTCACTGGCATCGCGCTCGGCAAGGGTGGCACCAATGCGGGCCGCCTGCGCCTGTTCGTCTGCAATCTGGGCCGCGATTGTTCGCTCGACCTCACTGAGCGCCGCAAGCTCGGCTTCGACGGCGACTAGGTCGGACGTGGCTCGTTCAGCAGCGGCCTTGAGCGCCTTCGCGTCGGCGAGGGCACTGGCGATGTCCACCGCGCTGTTGCCGTCCAATGCCCCGCGCAGTGAATCAACCTCGGAGCGAGCCTGTGCCAGGAGCCCGTGAATCTCACGCAGTCCGGCCAGTAGTTTCGCGGCTTCGGTGCGCGTTGAGTCGGCCTGACGCTTTGCCTTGTCGACATCGTCATCGGAGACAAGGGTGGAGTCCTCCGGAACGTGTGCTGGGGCTGGGTGCTCTGTTGATCCGCAGACCGGGCAGGGCCCTCCTGGAGCCAGGGTGCTCGCGAGGTCGGCCGCCCGCTCCTGGCGCTGCCTGCTGACGAGGGTTTCCCAGCCGCGGCGAGCAACCTCGGCCACGTGTTGGGCGGCAGTGCTTGCCTCCTCCGCTGCCGCGGCCTGCCTCTCGCGCTCCTCCAGACTGGCCTCACTTGCTGATAACTCGCGGGCCTTCTCCAT
>JAULZL010000115.1:0-370 GCA_032117355.1 Candidatus Nanopelagicales bacterium | reverse complement strand
CACCTCTTGGTTCGCAACTTTCAGGCTTGCCGCGGCGAGTTGGCCGCCCTCCTTGCGTTCCTCCACGGCTACGCGCTTGGCTGGCAGTTCATCCTGCTCGTGGAGAAGTGCGCTCGCCCGCTTCGCAGCATCTGCCTGCTCGGCGAGGAGGGTGGCCCGATCCTTGGCCCGAGCAGCGCCCTGTTCCTCCCACTCGGCATGTGCGGTGATCTTTCCCTCGAAGATACGCAGTTCGCCGATGCGGGCAGCCACCTCGGCAAGGGAGACGTCGCGATCCTCGTCGGCAAGCCTCAGCCGCAGTTGTTGCATGTGATCCTGAGCGGCGCCCACGTGGCCGAGGACGTCGGCCACCTGACGCGCGGCGATGGAC
>JAULZL010000114.1:0-2512 GCA_032117355.1 Candidatus Nanopelagicales bacterium | reverse complement strand
GACGAAGGTATCCAGCAGGACGCCAATGGCCACCGCCAATCCGAGTTCACGCAGGAAGACCAGCGGCAGCACTCCTAGGACGAGGAAGGTCGCGGCGAGCACAATGCCTGCCGAGGTAATGACTCCGCCGGTCACTCGCAGGCCCTTGAGGATGCCGGGCCGAGTGCCCAGATTGATGGATTCCTCCCGGACCCGGGTCATCAGGAAGATGTTGTAGTCCACGCCCAAGGCCACGAGGAACACGAAGGCGAAGAGCGGGAAGGATGTATCCGCCCCCGGGAAGCCCAGGACCTGCTCGAAGAGCAGAGAGCACACGCCCAGGGTCGCGAAATACGACAGCAGCACCGTCACCATGAGCAGCACCGGGGCCAGGATGGATCTCAGTAGCAGCATCAGCACGATGAAGATCACGATCAGAACGACCGGGATGATCAGGTTGCGATCCCGCAGCGACGAGATGTCGACATCGAGCTGGGACGCGGTCTGCCCACCGACGAGGGCATCAGCCCCCGGAACGGAATCCACCCGATCACGCAGCAGGGAGATCGTCTCCTCGGCCTGGGCACTGTCAGCTGCGTCAGCGAGGGTGACCTCCAACTGCACTCGTCCATTGACGACCTTCGGCGGGGCATCCGCAGCGCCCGGTGCCATCGGCGGAAGCCCGGTAAAGGCCATCACCGAGGAGACGCCGGGGGTCTGCCGGACGAGCGACATCATGTCGCCCGCCGATGCCTCGTTCGTCATGATGATCGTCGGCGTGCCCAGGCCAGCAGCGAAGTGATCCTGCAGTACCTCCTGTCCGATCACCGAGTCTGTCGTTGCCGCGTCGGTGAAAGCCTCCGTCGTGGTGATGCCATCGGCCTTCAACGTCCCGGCAAATCCAGCGAAGACCAGTAGGACGAGCGCGGTCACCACCCAGGTCAAACGCGGTCGTCGCCCGACTCCGGTGGCGACCTTTGCCCATACGCCACCAGTGGACTCCACGACCTGCGCCTCATAGTGCGGGACCCGTGGCCAGAAGACCCAGCGGCCCGGCTGGATCCGATCGCGGGAGAACGGCCCGGCGTGCGGCCGCACCGCTCGCATGATCCCGATGACCACGCAGAAGACGACGGCGATGAGGCCGAGCCCTCCCCCAGCAGCTGCGAATGGGCCGATCTGCGGCTCCAGGCCGACGACCTCCAGGCCAATCCAGACCAGGATCGGAGTGAGTATGGCAACCAGCGGAATGCTCACAACCGGGATGGCCAGTAGGGCCGGCAGCAGGGTGAGCAGCACGGCAAGGCAGGCAACGATGCCCACTGCCCCGACCGGGCCGAGGGAGCGGTTGGAGTTCAACTCGCTCAGCAACAGGCACAGCAGGCCGATCGAGACGGTTGCACCACTGGCGACGATCGGCTCGACGACCCCGCGCCAGGCAACCTTCAAGGCGGTGATGTGCGACTCGTAGTGGTGCAACTCCTCCCTATACCGGGCAATCATCAGCAGGGCGTAATCGGTCGCGGCGCCGATGACGAGCACGGTGAGAATGCCCTGGCTCTGGCCGTTCAGGACGATGATGTCGGCATTTGCCAGGACGTAGACCACGGCGCCGGCCATCGAGTTCGCGAGCAGTGCCGAGATGATCGGCAGCACCCAGATGAAGGGGCTTCGATAGACGATGATCAGAATCAGGATGACGACCAGCAGGGTTGCTCCCAGCAACTGAATGTCGATCGCTCCGAAGACCTTGACCAGGTCCGAGAGGATCCCCGCTGGGCCGGTGACGTTGATCTGGACGTCCGGGTAGTCAGTCGCCGCGGTTCGAATGGCCTCGACGATGCCGGCAATGGCGAGTCTGCCATCTGAGAGGTTCTCCCCGATCAGGTCGCCGCTCACCGAGACATTGATCAGGAATGCCTCGCCGTCCTGCGAAGGGATCGCCATGATCGGGGATCCGTCGGTGAAGTCGCTGACGGTTGAGCCAGGCTCGACCTGCAGCCCCGGGATCGCTTCTGCGAGTGCCGCGGCCTGCGCCTGGCCGGTGGCATCGAGGGCGCCACCACCCGGGGCGCTCACCACCACCAGCACCGGAAGGGATCGAGACTCAGCGAAGGCCACCTGCTCTTCGGCGACCAAGGTGGATTCAGCCGAGGCGGGCAGGAAGGAGGCATTGTCGTTGGACTGCACCTCGTTGAGCCGACCGGACAGCGGGCCGGCCGCCCCGCTGATCAGCAACCAGGCAATCGCCACCCCGATGGCTGCCCAGATGGCCAGCCGGCCCCTGCGCCGCTGCCCCTGGGGATTGGATTCCTTCGCTACCGACTGCATCTCATTGGCCACTGCGGAAGATTCCCACACCCAGCGGCTGACACTGGGCATTGGCGCCGCGCGCCGACCGATGAACGTCAGCCATCAGCCGTCCGCCGGATCCGCCCCGGGACCGACATTGTCAGCAAGCCACTCCAGCAGCGGTCGCATCGCACGCCAATCCGACCGAATGGTCGTCAGCCCCTTCCTGGTTCCCTGCCAG
>JAULZL010000113.1:0-14703 GCA_032117355.1 Candidatus Nanopelagicales bacterium | reverse complement strand
TAGCGGGTCACCCCATCGACGTAGAAGATCCGCAGATCAAGGATCTCGCTGTCGTCCATGAAGGAGTACGCCGACACCACGAAGTCCTTCTGGCTGAATGCGGTGACCTGATTGGTGGCTTCGACAACGCGCGGGGTCGCCATGAACTCCTCGACGGTGCCCGGGTACTTCGTGTCACAGACCGCGACATTGCACACGGCGTTGGCCGCAGGCGCAGTAGCCAGTGCCAAGACCAAGGCGAAGGCACCACCGAAGACCAGTCGAGTCCACCTGACGGACATGCCCAAACCATATGCCGAGCCACCGGCTATCCCGACTGACTTCGTGACGTCCAGCAGCACTTGGGCCAAAAACAGAAGGCCCCCGTTACCAGGGGCCTTCTGTGGTGGCAGGTGAAGGATTCGAACCTTCGAAGGCGTTAGCCGACGGATTTACAGTCCGCTCCCATTGGCCGCTCGGGCAACCTGCCGGGCTTACTGCGAAGCGTCGAAAGTGTAGTGCCACGGGTTTACCGGAGCACCCGCGACCTCCACCTCCACGCTGAAGACTGCCCCGGCCAGTCGATCACCCTCGTATCCGACAGCGCTGCTCGTGACGAAGAGGGTTCGGCCCTCTGGTCCACCAAGGGCAGCGGCTGTCGGCCGTGCGACCGGCACATCGACCACATCGGTGCAGCGACCGTCGGGCAGGTAGCGCACCACGCGACCGCCATCCCACAGGGCAACCCAGATCCCGCCTTCACTATCAGCGCACATCCCGTCGGGCAGGCCCTCGGAGGCGTTTGTCTGCACGATGACTTCGTTTCGGATCCAAGCCCCGTCCACGCCTAGGCGATAGCGGCCGACCGTACGTTCCAGGGAATCAATGAAGATGACCTCCTCGTCTGACAGGAAGTGCATTCCGTTGGAGATCGAGGTGTCGGTCAGGACGGTTCGTGGCCCCTGCGGTCCGAGGGCGAGGACGCTCCCGGCTCCCCGGAGTCCGTCGTAGTCCATCGTCCCGATATGTAGGACGCCGCTGGGCGAGCAATCCCCGTCATTGGCCCGCACCCCTTGGGTGAGCCCGAGTTCAGCGACGAGTCGCGGCTCCTTGGTCGGATCCTCGAGGTCCATTCGCCACACGGACCTCTCGCCGACGACGACGAACTCGGGTGAGTCCCGGATCGGTCGAGCGAAGGCGGCAATCGGCCCCGGCACATCCACCGCACGGGGATTCTCACCCGGCGCGGCAACCATCAGTCGTCCGGCGAGGAGGTCCATCCAGATCAGGCGACCCCTCGCTGCATCCCACAGAGGGCCTTCGCCGTGATGGACGCACGGCTCGAACGCAACATCAGCGACCCAGCGTCGCGCGGAACTACTCACGGCCGCCATCCATTCACCTGTCGGTGGGCCCTACCGGTAGTTGACGAACTGGGTGGCGAAGTCGAGTTCAGACTCCTTGACTAGGCGCTGAACCTCCTGCAGGTCATCGCGGCTCTTACCCGTAACCCGGAGCTCCTCACCTATCACCTGCACCTTGACGTTCTTGGGGCCCTCATCCCGGATCAACTTGCCGAGCTTCTTGGCCTGCTCAGCACTGATACCCGCCTTGAAGGTGCCGGAGATCTTGTACTCCTTGCCTGATGCGCGGGGATCCTGCGCCTCGAAGGACTTCAGGCTCAGGCCTCGCTTGACGATCTTCTCCTTGAAGACGTCCAGGGCCGCCTTCGCTCGCTCCTCCGTACCCGAAGTGATCTCGACACCGAGTTCGCCCTTCCACTCAATCGTGGTGTCGGTGTTCTTGAAGTCGAATCGCTGGGCGAGTTCCTTCGCCGCCTGGTTGAGGGCGTTGTCCGCCTCCTGGCGATCCACCTTGGACACGATGTCGAAACTGCTCTCAGCCACTGTCACTCCTCAACTGCCGACCGTTAGGCGACCATTCTTGCGGCTCCGAGCCCCGTAGGCACCGTCAGGTCGCCCCATTACGGTGACCGAATGAGGATCGAGGCCCTGCCAACTTTCCTTGTGGCGGTGCTGATCATGGCGGCCAGCCCTGGTCCGGCGATGGCCTTGATCCTGCGGCGAGCCAGTCTGGCGGGATTCCGCGCGGCTGTCCCGACCGTCCTGGGAGTCGAGGTGGGCCTGTTCTGTTGGGCACTCGCCGCCGGTGCCGGGCTGGCAGCGCTCATCGCGGCGTCCGAGGCCGCTTTCATCGCCCTGCGGGTTCTCGGAGCGGCAGTCCTGATCTACCTCGGGGTCAAGGCATGGCGCAGCGCATGGGCCCTGCGCCGTTCATCAAGGATGGAAGCACTTCCGGAGCCTCCTCGGCTTCGCGGCCACCACCGGGCCTTCGGGGAGGCCCTTGTCGTCCAAGTGGCCAATCCCAAGGCAGCGGTGTTTCTCTTCGCCTTCTACCCACAATTCCTGCCAGCCCAGGGGCCCGTGCTTGGGCCGACGATCGCCCTGGGGGCGATTCAGGTAGCCGTCGAGACTCTGCTGTACCTCAGCCTCGCCGCCGCGGTCGGCAGCGCTACTTCCTGGTTCAGTCGGACGAAGGTGCGCCAGGTCCTCGAGGGGACGAGTGGGGCGGTGCTGATTGCCCTGGGCCTGCGAGTAGCACTCACATCGCGGTAGGCCTAGCGCCAGGCCCCCAGTTGCCCGATGCCCTGGACCAGCCCCGCAGCCGAGTCGGCTGAATAGTCGAAGTCCGGGGCCCAGGCCAAGGCGTCGAAAGGGCAGGCCTCCACGCAGATGCCGCAGTACATGCACAATCCGAAATCGATGGTGAATACGTCGAGGACGTTCACGCTGCGCGGTCGGCGCGCACCCGGCTCCTCGACCTGCTCGGTGTGGCTCTCCAGTTCAATGCACCAGGTCGGACACTCGCGCACGCAGATCATGCACGAGGTGCACGCCTCAGCCGTCAGCGCGATGACCCCCCGCGCATTCGTTGGGGGCGGCGTCATTGCGGCTCCTGCAAGAACTCCTCGGGAACACCCGGTGGCCGCTGTCGGCGTCGGGACGGGTTGCCGACCCTTCGACCATCCTGCTGGACTTCTGGTTCCGCGGCCCCCGGCCAGGCTTTGGCGACCCGAGCAACGAGCACGCGGTCCTTCAGCAGGGGTGGCCGGCCGCTGGTGTCGCGCAGCAGCAGGGGCCGATCGTCCACGAGACCGATGAACTCCACCCCAAACATCTCCCTCGCCTCCCGCTCATGCCAGGTTGCTCCCGGGTAGTGCATCGACAGGCTGGCGATCCGGGGCTCGACGGCCTCTAGGCGGGTCGACGCCAGGAACACCGAGTGGTCATCGGGGTTCACGACCCGGGCGAGGATCTCCAGCCAATCGACTCGGTCGATGACGGTCAGGAAGTCGAAGAAGCCATAGCCGTCCGCGGCAACCGTGGCGAAGGCAGTGGCCCACTCAGCCGGATCAATCTGCTTCACGAGGCACCGGTCGGCAGATGAGCGGAGGCCACTCGAAGCAGGGCGGCAATCAGCGCCTCGGGTCGCGGTGGGCACCCAGGCACGTACACCTCCACCGGAATCAGTTGGTCGACCCCCTTGGTAACCGTGGGGGCGTCCCAGTAGGGGCCCGCCGAGGTCGAGCAGGCGCCAAAGGAGATAGCCGCGCGGGGTGGCTCAAGGCTCTCCCAAGCCCGCGTCACTGCTGGGGCGAGGGCATCGGTGACGGTTCCGGCGACGAGGAGCAGGTTTACGGGGGTGCCGTCGTCGGCGCCAGCCTGCGGCACCGGCAGGAGCAGACCCCCGCTGATCGCCGCCTCCACCTCGAGTGCGCAACAGGCCAGGCCCAGTTCCAGGATCGACACCGTTACGGCCCGATCCTCGGCCACGGTGTAGCAGCGGGTTCGGCCAAGCACCTGTGCAGCGTAGACCGCGCCGGGAGATCAGCAGGTGGCTCGGCGCGCCCCCGCCCCTGGCATGGCCCTTACCTCGCCGCGGCGTTAGTCTCGTCTTCGCTTGTGACGCTCGCCGGATTCACGCGTGGACGGCACAGGCCAGCGGCGAAGAAGCTGTGGTGTGGGACCGGGCCTGCCGGTCCGTGACACGAAGGATGGCGCGGTGGCCAAGCAAGTCGTCCAATTGAACCGGGTGGTCATCCGATTCGCCGGGGACTCCGGTGACGGAATGCAGCTCACAGGTGATCGCTTCACCTCCGAGACCGCGGGCCTCGGAAATGACCTGAGCACGCTTCCTGACTTCCCGGCCGAGATTCGCGCGCCAGCCGGAACAGTCCCCGGTGTGTCCGCCTTCCAGTTGGCGTTTGCCGACCATGACATCACCACTCCCGGTGACGCTCCCAATGTTCTCGTCGCCATGAATCCGGCTGCCCTCAAGGCCAATGTGAAGGACTTGCCGCGTGGCGCGGATCTCATCGTGAACACCGACGAGTTCACCAAGCGCAACCTCGAGAAGGTTGGGTACACGAGCAATCCACTGGAGGACGGCAGCCTGGAGCCGTACAAGGTGCATGCCGTTGGCCTCACCTCGCAGACGGTCGAGGCGCTCAAGTCCTTCGACATCACCAAGAAGGAGGCCGAGCGCGCGAAGAACATGTACGCCCTCGGCCTGCTCAGCTGGCTCTATTCGCGCGGGGCCGATGGCACCCGTGAATTCCTGAAGAAGAAGTTCGCCAGCAAGCCGGAGATCCTGGCCGCGAACCTGGCGGCCTTCGAGGCCGGTTGGTCCTTTGGCGAGACGACCGAGTCCTTCAGCGTGCAGTACGAAATCGCCCGGGCTGACGACATGCCCAAGGGCATGTACCGCAATGTGACCGGGAATCCGGCCCTGGCCTGGGGCCTGATCGCCGCCTCCCGCCGGTCTGGCTTGCCGCTCTTCCTCGGCTCGTACCCGATCACGCCTGCCTCCGACATCCTGCACGAACTCGCCAAGAACCATCGGTTCGGTGTGATGACGGTGCAGGCCGAGGACGAGATCGCCGGCATTGGTGCGGCGATCGGTGCTGCCTACGGAGGGGCCCTCGCGGTGACAACCACCTCGGGCCCGGGCGTCGCACTGAAGTCCGAGGCCATCGGGTTGGCTGTTTCGCTCGAGTTGCCGCTGATCATCGTGGACGTCCAGCGCGGTGGCCCGTCAACCGGCCTGCCCACCAAGACCGAGCAGTCTGACCTGCTTCAGGCGATGTTCGGTCGAAATGGTGAATCACCGGTGCCGATCGTGGCGCCGCGATCCCCATCGGATTGTTTCTACGCCGCCATGGAGGCAGCTCGAATCGCCGTGGAGTACCGAACGCCGGTCTTCCTGCTATCGGACGGCTACTTGGCCAACGGCTCCGAGCCCTGGCTCGTCCCGTCGGTCGACGATCTCCCGACCATCGATCCGAACTTCGCGTCCGGCCCGAACCATGTCAAGGAGGACGGCACAGCCGAGTTCTGGCCGTACCTGCGAGATCCGCAGACCCTCGCCCGGCCATGGGCCATCCCCGGCACTAAGGGCCTGGAGCATCGAATCGGCGGCCTGGAAAAGGCCGATGGTCCCGGAAATATCTCCTACGACGCAGAGAACCACGATCGAATGGTTCGTCTGCGCCAGGCGAAGGTGGACGGCATCGCCGCCACGATTCCTGAACTAGAGGTGGATGATCCGGACGGCGATGCGCGAGTCCTCGTCCTCGGATGGGGGTCCACCTACGGGCCCATTGGCGCGGCCTGTCAGATCACCAGGCGCACCGGGGTGCGGGTCGCCCAAGCCCACCTACGTCACCTCAACCCATTCCCGGCGAATCTCGGTGAGGTTCTGCGTTCTTACGACCGAGTGCTTGTCCCGGAGATGAATCTGGGGCAGCTGGCAATGCTGCTTCGCTCGAAGTACCTCGTAGACGTGCGGGGAATCAACCAGGTTCGCGGCATGCCGTTCAAGTCCACCGAGTTGGTCGCCGCGATCACCGAGGCGATCCAGGAACTCGACGGTGCTGCCGTCCCGACGAAGTGAGTGACGCTATGACCGATACCTTCAGCTCCCTGACCTTGGTTCCGAAGTCCGAAGTCGCGCAGACGGCCAAGGACTTCAAGTCTGACCAGGAAGTTCGCTGGTGCCCCGGATGCGGTGACTACTCCATCCTGTCCAACGTCCAGGGATTCCTGCCCGAACTCGGGCTGGCGCGAGAGAACATCGTCTTCATCTCCGGGATCGGCTGCTCATCGCGCTTCCCGTACTACATGAACACCTTCGGACTGCACTCCATTCATGGTCGTGCTCCCGCCATCGCCACCGGCCTCGCGGTTAGCCGGCCCGACCTATCCATCTGGGTCATCACCGGTGATGGCGATGCCCTCTCCATCGGTGGGAATCACCTCATCCACGCTCTTCGGCGCAACGTCAACCTGAAGATCCTGCTGTTCAACAACAGGATCTACGGCCTGACAAAGGGCCAGTACTCGCCCACATCGGAGCAGGGCAAGATCACCAAGTCGACACCCGAGGGTTCACTGGACTACTCCTTCAACCCGGTCTCGCTCGCACTCGGGGCGGAGGCAACCTTCGTCGCTCGAACGATCGACTCTGATCGCAAGCACATGACGGACGTTCTGCGTGCGGCAGCCGCCCACGAGGGCACGGCCCTCGTCGAGATCTACCAGAACTGCAACATCTTCAACGATGGAGCCTGGGAATCACTGAAGGACGGTGAGACCCGGGATTCACTGACCATGCGACTGGAACATGGCAAGCCCATTCGCTTCGGCCAGGATATGGAGAAGGGCGTGGTGCGTGCAGCCGATGGCCATCTCTCCGTGGCTCTCGTCTCGGAGGTCGGTGAGGACGCCATCATTCGCCATGACGCCCACGCTGAGGATCCGGGCTTGGCCTTCGGGCTATCCCGTCTTGCCCACCAAACCAATCACGAGAACACGGCTATCGGTGTCTTCCGCGACGTCGTTCGGCCCAGCTATGACAGGTTGGTGCGCCAGCAAATCGCCGATGCGCGCGAGGCCAAGGGAGACGGAGACCTTCAGGCGCTCATCACCGGCTCTGACACCTGGGCGGTGTCCTAAATAGCGAGCACCTCCGGATCCCCACCGCTGGAGCGCCCCGCGCGCTCGCAGCACGCGATCGGCCTGCTGTTCGCGGTCGGTGCATACGGTTCGTGGGGAATCTTTCCGTTTTACTTTGCACTTCTGGACAGCGTTTCGCCCTTCGAGATCGTTGCCCATCGAATCGTGTGGTCCTTCGTCTTCCTCTCGATGATCCTGACGCTGACGCGGGGCTGGCGTGGCCTGAAGCGGTTTGTCTCCTCTGCCAAGACGCTGGCATGGCTTGCAGGGGCGTCCGTAGCCGTGGCGACCAACTGGACCATCTACGTCTATTCAGTCTCGACTGATCAGGTCGTTGAGGCCTCCCTCGGCTACTTCATCAATCCTCTGGTGTCCGTCTGCCTCGGGGTACTGCTCCTCAAGGAGCGCCTGCGGAGAACCCAATGGCTGGCGGTGTCCATTGCGGCGGCCGGTGTCATCACCATTGCCGTGGCTTACGGCGCTCCTCCGTGGATCGGCCTCGGACTGGCATTCAGTTTCGGTATGTACGGCCTGCTCAAGAAGGTCATCGGCGCGGGGGCCATCGAGTCGCTTACGACCGAGACCGCGATCCTGCTCCCCGTAGCCATCACTGTCCTGGCTGTGGCAGAGACTTCTGGGTCTGCCGTCTTTGCGCAGGATGGTCTCGGGATCTCCGTCCTCCTCATGCTCCTTGGGCCGATCACCGCGGTACCTCTGTTGGCCTTTGGCGGCGCGGCCACCCGCGTGCCGCTATCGGTTCTCGGCCTAGTGCAGTACCTGACGCCAACGGCGATTTTCATCCTCGGGGTCACCTTCTTCGACGAGAAGATTCCATCCGGTGCCTGGCTTGGCTTCGCGGTCATCTGGTTCGCCCTCATCATCTTCAGCCTCGATGCATTCCGGGCGGCTCGCGCCAGTAGACCGGTTCAATTGCAGTCAGGCCTCAATGTCACCGAGCCTGACCAGCCGGGCGGTCCGTCCGAGGTCGACCAGCACCGTCACACCAGGGGGGCCGATCCGCCAGCAGTGACTGGCGGCCGTCAATAGCCAAAGTTCCTTGCGACGGTAGCCGGCGGATCCGATGAATGTACGACGGTTAGGGTCGAACTGGCGACCGCCGAGTAACGGTGTACGGACCGAGTCAGCCCGTGCGGGTCACCACGTAATCGCAGAGCAGTTCAAGCGCCTGCCGCGGCGCCCCGTGGGGAAGCCTGTCCAGTTCCAGGCGAGCGTCATTCGCCCATCGTCTGGCCTCGGATCTTGCCTCCTCCAGGGCCTCATGACCTCGCAGCATCTCCAGGGCCTCAGCGTGCTCGGCATCATCCGGTAGCGGCCGGGAGAGAAAGCCCTTCAACCGCTCGTCCTGACCGACGGGCCGACTGAGGGCCATCAAACCCGCGAGAGTCGGAACCCCCTCCCGCAGGTCAGTGCCGGGGGTCTTGCCTGACTCCGAGGACTCGGAGGTGATGTCGACGAGATCATCCGCCAGTTGGAAAGCGACGCCAATGGCCTCGCCGAACCGGGACATCGTCTCGACCGTGTCTTCGTCGGCGCCCGACATCATCGCGCCGAAGCGGCCGGAAGTGGCGATCAGGGATCCCGTCTTGTCCGCGAGGACCTGGAGGTGGTGCTTGACCGGATCCATCCCATCGGCCGGTCCCACCGTCTCTCGGATCTGCCCGGTGCACAGTCGTTCAAAGGTGCGGGCCTGGATGCGCACGGCCTCTGGTCCAAGGTCGGCCAGAAGATCGGATGCCCGAGCGAAGAGGAAATCACCGGTCAGGATAGCCACGGTGTTGTCCCAGCGGGCGTTGGCCGAAGCGGCACCCCGGCGAAGCATCGCCTCGTCCATCACATCGTCGTGGTAGAGGGTCGCCAGGTGGGTCAACTCAACGACAACCGCCGCCTCGATGACCTCGCGCCTTTCTGGGTCACCGAATTGGCTGGCCAGGAGCACGAGCAACGGCCGGAAGCGCTTGCCCCCGGCGTCAACCAGATGGGTCGACGCTTCGGTCACGAACGGGTAGTCGCTCTGGACTGCCCGATGAAGCCGGTCCTCCACCCTCCCAAGGGCCGCCGCTAGCGATGCCTCAAGCTCGGGATCAGGCGAAAGCAGATCCAGGGGCTGAGGACTCATGCTGGCACGGTACTACCGAACGAAGACGTCGGCATTCGCGACCATGTCCAGCACAGGCTGGGGCACCACTCCGAGAACGATTGTCACGGTGGCACCAGCGGCCAGGGCAATGGTGGTGAACACCGAGGGGATCGCCACGGTGGCCGTCTCCGGGCCAGGCTCGGAGAAGAACATGAGGACGATCACCCGAACGTAGAAGAAGGCCGCCACGAGTGAGGCCACCACGGCGACGATCACGAGCCAGGTGGCACCTGCCTCGATCGCGGCAGTGAACACGCTGAACTTCCCGATGAAGCCACTCGTCAACGGGATCCCGGCAAGGGCAAGCATGAAGATCGCGAAGGCAGTCGCGACTATCGGTGAGGTGCGTCCGATACCCGCCCACCGGGAAAGATGCGTGGCCTCACCCGAAGCGTCCCGAACCATGGCAATCACCGCGAAGGCACCGATCGTGGTGAATGCGTAGGCGATCAGGTAGAAGAGGGCGCCAGCCAGGCCCTCGCGACTGGCGGCAACGACGCCGACCAGGATGAATCCTGCCTGGGCAATGGACGAGTAGGCGAGCATCCGCTTGATGTCGGTCTGGGTTATCGCTACCACGGATCCGACGATCATCGTGAGGATGGCGATGATCCACAGCAACGGGGTCCAATCCCACTGCAGACCACCGAGCGCCACATAGAGGACTCGCAGCAGGGCGCCGAAAGCGGCGATCTTGACCGCGGCCGCCATGAATCCGGTCAGGGGGGTCGGTGCACCCTGGTAGACGTCCGGTGTCCACTGGTGGAAGGGAACCGCGCCTATCTTGAAAAGCAGCCCGACGAGGAGCAGGGCCGCGCCAACGATCAACAGGGTCGACTCGCCGGTCTTGGCGGCAATCTGATCCGCAATTTCCGGGAGGGCAATCGAGCCGGCAAATCCGTACAGCAGCGCAGCGCCGTACAGGAAGAAGGCAGATGAGAAAGCTCCGAGGAGGAAGTACTTGAGTGCGGCTTCCTGGGAGAGCAGACGACGCCGACGAGCCATGCCGGCCATGAGGTAGAGCGGCAATGACATGACTTCAAGGGCCACGAACATGATCAGCAGATCATTGGACACGACGAACAGCAACATGCCGCCGACGGCGAAGAGGAACAGCGGCCAGATCTCGGTCTGCAGGTAGCCCCGCTGGGTGAATTGCCGCTCGTCCTCCGACCCTGGCAGCGCCGAGGCACGTGGAGCAAAGGCATCGCCGCTCGGGTCGACCATCCGCTCCGCGAGAAGCAGGCAGCCGAGGATGGCGATCAGGAGCAGGGTGCCTTGCATAACCAGACCGGGGCCGTCGATAGCGATTGATCCAACGGCCGTGAGCGACCTGGTGCCCGAGATCATCAGGACCATGGCAAAGGCGGCGAGCAGCGATCCCAGGACCAGGACTAGTTGCGTCGGCCGTCGGCCGGCTCGCGGAATGAATGCTTCGATAAGAACGGACACCACTGCCGCCCCGAGCACGATAAGGATCGGCGAGATGATCCGGTAGTCGACCACCGGTAGGTCGAACGGCACCACTTCTTCGAGCCGGACGCCGAATGTCAACGCACTCACTGCTGGCTTCCTTCGCTAGTGGTGCCGGTACTGCCGACAACCGGACCAGGATCAGTGGCACCCATGATGGTCATGACCGTGCCGACTGCCGGATTAACCACATTCAGCACGGGCGCCGGGTACAGACCCAAGACCAGTGTCAGTGCGGCAATCGGCATGAGCGCGGCGATCTCTCGACCCTTGAGGTCTCCGATGCCCTCAAGACCAGGAGCGACCGGGCCGGTCATGGACTTCTGGTAGAGCCGCAGGACGTATGCGGCCGTGATGACAATTCCTAGGGTGGCCAGGCCACCGACCCACAGATAGCGCTGGAAAGTGCCCAGCAGGACCATGAACTCACCAACGAAGGACACCAGTCCCGGGAGCGCGAGAGAGGACAGGGCTGCGAACAGGAAGAAGCCGGCAAGAACCGGAGCAACCTTGTTCACCCCTGAGTAGTCGGCAATAAGGCTTGACCCCCGATGACGCTGGATCAGGAATCCAGCCACCAGGAAGAGCAGGGCGGTGGACAGGCCGTGAGCAACCATGTACACGATCGACCCACTTTGGCCGATTGTTGTGAAGACGAATATGCCCAGGGCGATGAAGCCGAAGTGCGACATGGAGGAGTACGCGAAGAGCCGTTTCATGTCGGTCTGGCCGAGGGCGACGAAGGCACCGTAGAAGATTCCGATGAGTGCCATGCCAATGACCACTGGAGCGTAGAAGTCGCTAGCAGCAGGAAAGATCGGCAGGCAGTAGCGGATCATTCCGAAGGTGCCGACCTTGTCGAGGACTCCGATGAGGAGAACGGCCGTTCCCGGCTTCGACTGGGCCGCGGCGTCGGGCAGCCAGGTGTGGAAGGGCCACAGCGGGGCCTTGATCGCGAAGGCGAAGAAGAAGCCCAGGAAGAGCAGTTTCTGGGTGTTCGGATCGATGTCGAGTTGGACCAGCGAGATCCAATCGAAGGTTCCCTGTCCCGTGCCCTGCGCGGAGACTACGTACAGGCCGATCAAGGCGGCCAGCATGAAAAGGCCGCCCAAGAGGCTGTAGAGCAGGAATTTCACCGCAGCGTAAGAGCGCTGCGGGCCGCCGTAGCGGCCGATCATGAAGTAGACCGGGATAAGCATCGCCTCGAACAACACGTAGAAAAGGAAGAGGTCCGTCGCGGCGAAGACCCCGATCATCAGGGTCTCCAAAGCAAGAATGAGGGCGAAGTAGCCCTTGACACTCCCCTGGGTTTCGTCCGACTCGTCGACGTCCTTCCAGCCGGCGAGGATTACCACGGGAACAAGGGTCGCTGCGAGGGCGATGAGGACGAGCCCGATGCCATCGACCCCCACGGAGTACGAGATCCCGAATGCCGGGATCCACGGGTAGCTCTCGACGAACTGGAAGGGCTCCGAGGATGACCCATTGAACTGCAGCGCCATCAGGACAGTCAGAACCAGTGTGCCCAAGGCAAAGACGAGGGCGACCTGCTTGGCCAGGGTCGCTCGGGCCCGCGGGAGCAGGGCAACGACGATGCTGCCAAGCAGGGGCAGCGCGCCGAGGGCGGTCAGCCAGGGAACAGTGTTCACGAGATCCTCACCAAGACCAGGGCTAGCAGGACCAAGACGGCGCCACCCACCATCGACAGTGCATAGGAACGAGCGAATCCAGTCTGCGATCGACGGAGCCGACCCGAGAGGCCGCCGACGAACGCCGCGCTGCCGTTGACGAAGCCATCAATCCACGAGTTGTCGAACCAGATCAGTACTCGCGAGAGCCAGTACGAAGGCCGCACGACCAGCGCCTCGTTGACGTCATCTCCGTAGAGGTCACGTCTAGCCGCACGCGTCAGCAGTGAGCCAGCAGGCGCGACGATCGGTACCTCACGACGGGCGTAGGTGATCCAGCCGATGACGGCTCCCACGAGGACGACAGCAAGCGATATCCCGATGGTCATACCCGTGCTGATCACGGCCGGCGCGGTCTCGTAGCCCACGACCGGCTCCAGCCAGGTCTCGATGTTGCCCCAGAAGAGCAGGGCCATGCCGAGGAAAGTCGATCCGATGGCCAGGATGATCAGGGGGATGGTCATGACCGCGGGCGACTCATGGGGATGGGCGTCGTCCTCCCAGCGGGCCTTCCCGAAGAAGGTCATTGCCACCATCCGGGTCATGTAGAAGCCGGTTATGCCAGCGGCCAGGATGGTGAGCCCGCCGATCACCGCACCGCGCTCGAAGGCCGCGTGGATGATCTCGTCCTTGGACCAGAACCCGGAGAACGGTGGGATCCCGATGATCGCCAGGTACCCGGCCATGAAGGTGAGGAACGTAACGACCATCGCCGCTCGCAGAGCGCCGTAGCGGCGCATGTTCACGTTGTCGTTCATCCCGTGCATAACCGAACCGGCCCCTAGGAACAGGCCGGCCTTGAACACACCGTGGGTGAGTAGGTGGAAGATCGCGAACACGTAGCCAATCGGGCCGAGTCCCGCCGCGAAGATCATGTAGCCGATCTGGCTCATCGTCGACCCAGCGAGCGACTTCTTGATGTCGTCCTTCGCCGAGCCGATGATCGCGCCCATGAAGATCGTGATGAGGCCGACGACGACCACCGCGGTCGCCGCCCAGACCGCCCGGTCGTAGATCGCATTGCTTCGCGCAATCAGGTAGACCCCAGCGGTAACCATCGTCGCCGCATGGATGAGCGCAGAGACCGGGGTCGGGCCCTCCATCGCGTCGAGCAGCCAGGCCTGCAGCGGGAACTGCGCGCTCTTGCCACACGCAGCGAGAAGCAGGAGCAAGCCGATAGCCGTGAGAGTCCCCTCGCTCGCCTGGCCGGCCTCGCCGAAGACATCCTCGAAACTGACTGAGCCGAAGGTCACGAACATCACCATGATCGCCAGGCTGAGCCCGACGTCGCCGACGCGATTGATGATGAAAGCCTTCTTCGCTGCAGCCGCAGCACTCGGCTTCACCTGCCAGAACCCGATGAGCAGGTAGCTCGCGAGCCCGACACCCTCCCAGCCCACGTAGAGCAGCAGGTAATTGTTGGCCAGGACGAGCAGGAGCATCGCGGCGACGAAGAGGTTCAGGTAGCCGAAGAACTTCCGGCGATCCGGGTCATGAGCCATGTAGCCGAGGGAGTAGATGTGGATCAGCGTTCCAACAACGGTGATGAGCAGGATGAACACCATTGACAGTTGATCCAGCTGGAAGGCTACGTCCGCCGAGAATCCACCCGCGAAGACCCAGGTGAATGCGGTCTGGCCGATGGACCGCTCTTCAGCAGGCAACCCCATCATCTGAACCAGCATGATGATTCCGATGACCGCCGAGGACGCCACCGTGAGGACCCCGAGATACGGGCCCCACTTATTCGTGAGCCTGCCACCAAGCAGCAGGACGGCTGCACCCACCAGCGGGAGCGCAATGAGCACCCACAGCAGCGAGAACACGCCGGTTGCCGGCATTAACTCTTGCACGTGTCTTCCCTGTCCTAGTACTTCAGCAAGTTCGGCTCATCGATGGAGGCCGATCGCCTCGACCGGAAGATTTGCACGATGATCGCCAGCCCGACGACCACTTCCGCCGCCGCGACGACCATCACGAAGAAGGCGACGACCTGCCCGTCCAGGTTGCCGTTGATGCGGGCGAACGCGACGAAGGCAAGGTTTGCCGCATTGAGCATCAGCTCAACACACATGAAGACCACGATCGCATTGCGACGCAGGAGTACCCCGATGGCGCCGATGCTGAAGAGCAGGGCCGACAGCATCACATAGTTGCCAGCGTTCACGTGGCATCAGCCTCCTCGATCTGATGAACCTCGGAGTGATCAACCGGCCGAACGTCGCCCCGTGCCTGAAGGGGTCGCGGGACGCTGATCGTGCTCGGCGTGCCATCGGGAAGCAGGGCCGGGGTATCAACTGCGTTGTGCCGCGCGTAGATACCCGGGCTCGGCATGTTGCCCGGGTGCTGGCCGGAAAGGAATCGCGCCTTC
>JAULZL010000112.1:0-2213 GCA_032117355.1 Candidatus Nanopelagicales bacterium | reverse complement strand
TGGTTTATGGCCGCTACCGCGACCGTGGCTACGCCGTCAATCCCCTGATTGGCCGCGTCGGCACCATGGTCCCCGAGACCGCCTCCGCCTCCGAAGCCTTCGCCATCGCCGGCCTCGACTGGAGCGCCGACAAACGGCCCGCCTTCTTCATGGGTCCCGACGGCCCCATCGAGTCCCCCGAGCACTGCTCCATCGTCCGCAGCGACACCAACGACCTCCTCGGCATCCACGGCGCGGGCTACACCCCCGTCCAGAACGCCGCCCTGGTCAACCTGCTCGACTACCTCCGCGAGGACATCGAGATCGAGAACGTCCTCTCGATCCGCCAAGGCCGCAAGATCTTCGCCACCGCCTCGATCCGCGTCGAAGACGAAGTCGTCCCCGGTGACCGCATCCGCCGTTACCTCCACGCCTTCAACTCCTTCGACGGCTCCAGCTCCTTCGGCGTCTTCTTCTCCGACGTCCGCCTGCGCTGCGCCAACCAGCTCAGCTACCTCACCGGCAAAGCCGCCTCCCGCGCCAGCCTCGACGGCACCGGCCTGCGCATGAAGCACACCGCCTCGGTCACCCGCTTCGCCGAAAACCTCCCCGCCCTGATCGACCTGGAGCGCCGCTCCTTCAGCCGCTCGATCGACGAGCTCCGCTCGTTGACCAACGTGCAACTCAACGCCGAGATCGCCCGCCGCGTTCTCGAAGCGACCTACGCCGACAAACTGGCCGTGCCCATCAAGGACAAGGACAGCGGCGACAAGCGCGCCCGCACCCTGGCGGACCTCCCCGAGATCGGCATCATCCGCAGCCACTACACCGGCTCCACCGGCCTGGGCATCCGCGACCTCCCCGGCGCCGCCGGCACGGTCTACGGCTTCTTCAACGCCATCACTCAGTTCGAGACCCACGACGCCGGCCGCGCCAAAGATGAAACCGAGCGCGCCCGCACCCGCCTCGAATCCCTCTGGGGTGGTGACGCCTCCAGGCGCATCGACCGAGCCCGCGAAGCCTGTCTGGCCCTGGTCTGAACCTCCCAACAAAAAGGCCCGGGATCTCCACCCCGGGCCGAATCATCCACTCACGCTGCGTTTTGACGCACAGCACAAGCCCCCGCATTCTCCCATGCCCCACCGAGTACGACCTTCGCCTCGTGACTACGCTGGTGTCTCGGGTCGTCCCATGCAAGTCCCCGACACCCCGGAAGGTCTGTTTGAGCAACTAGCCGAGAGCTCGTTGCGCGAGGTTTACCCCTCCTACGACGTCCTCAAGCCCCGGCACCAGAAGCTGATCCGCGTGCTGCACACCGAACTCACCAAGGGTGAGCTCAGTGACATGGCCTTCGCGGACATGGTCTGCTTCATCCTCAGCCTGTGGCGCACCTTCAACAGCGGTGCAGCTGAGGCCAACCGAGACCGCATCGAAGCCGAGGACGAGATCGACACCGAGTGGATCACCGCCACCGACCACTACGCCCGTCTCGATCAGTACCTGACCACGCTGCTCACCCTGACCCGCGAGCTACCTAGCCCGGAGTACACGGTGGGCGACGACCCCTCGACCTATCTCCTGATGGGTCCGGGCGACATGTAACGCCGCCTCTACCGGTCTTTCACACCTCGACAGACTGGTACAGCCGGACGCGTCGCCTGCCGACAGGCCCGTCCACCCCACAAGTTCCCACCGGTCCTTCACACGACCGTTGCATTCGCATGGCAATTCCCATGACTGGCTTTGCTGCGTACGAACTGATGCACATCGAGACGGGCACCGCTCTTTATCGCACCTGTGCCACAGCTGATGAAATCCTCCAGGCCAACCACAACCTCAAGACCCGCGGTCTCCCCAACCGTTTCGTACCCGCTGGCACGTTCCACATGCCGTCGCTACACACTGCGAGCTGACGCCGGCTTCCTCGCCGTCGCCCCCAGCGACTGGCGCGCCCTGGCCTCCGGCATCTACTTCGTGCCCGACCCCTGCCGGGCCGTCACCTTCGTCGACCCCGACCAAGCCGCCCTCCGAGCGCGTCGCCTCTACGCCGCCGGCTGGCCGCAGAACACGCTTCGCCTCGTCGAAATCACCAAACCCTTTGGAGCCCTAACCCACTCATGAGCAACGACAACTTCTGGTCCTCCCTGGCCACCTACTGCACAGAACTGGCCCCCGTCGCCGGTGCCCTCCTAGGTGCTGTGGGTGAGACCGCAGCGGCAGTAGACCGAGCTAAC
>JAULZL010000111.1:0-1583 GCA_032117355.1 Candidatus Nanopelagicales bacterium | reverse complement strand
CCGCATGGCGCTCGGCGTGGGTCATCGGGAAGCCGACAACCAAGCCGGTGCGCTCATTGAACGCCTTGGTCGAGATCACCAGCATCGGATGGTCGTCTGGCATCTCTTCGCCAACCGCCGGGCTGTATTGGATGAAGATGATCTCGGCCCGATCCGGCACCCAGAGCGCAGACTTACGCGTCGCCATTGGCAAACGCCTCCTTGCCGACCGGGCGATCAGCCATCGCCTCCCCGCCATGCTTCTTGGGATCGAAGGCAGCCAGCATCTCGTCCAGCGTCGGTTCGACCTCGGTCTCGATCACGATGAGGCCGGGCTTGACCGTGACCCGCACGGGCGAGCCCTCGGCCACGCCGGCGGTCTTGGCCATCGGCTTCGTGAGGCGAACCGCGAGGCCGTTACCCCAGGCGCTGATCTGTGCTGCCGAAGTGCTCATGTGCGACCTCCAATTTGTTGACACGAATGTATCAACACCTGGGCGACGTGTCAACGCGTCCGTATAAACAGACCAGATCAAAGAGCGCCACCTCCTGAGAGTGGTCACCGACGACCGACGGCTGTTGGCCGTAACAGCCATCCGGCCTGAATGCGCGACAGACTGGTTACGCTGCATCGCCGCCAGCCAACCCAGCGACGCCGTCAGTTCCGCCGCCACTTCGTCCTCACACCCTGGACATCCGGCTCAGTCCCATCGCGCTTCCCGCCCTTCACGCACAACGCGGTCGCGGCGTTGTCCAGGACCGGTGGGTCGGTGCCGAAGAACGACTCCGCGGGATCAACGCCCCCTGCCCTGACGCAGGGCAAGCGCAAGGCTGCCAAGTTGACCCGCCCGCTGAACACGCCGGATGCTCGTAAGCATCCGCCTCTGGGTTCTTAGGTGGCCCACGAGCTACTCCAGGCCCTCGAAGGCCACATGCAGACGATGCCCGCGGTGCGGCCGCCGGACGTTGTCGTCAATGTCGAGCCACTGGTCGACGCCGGAGATGCCTACCGGTGCGAAGTGCCCCGTCGTACTGAGATGCGAGCATCCAGTGGCGATGTCGCCCCAGTTTGCAGGCCGCCCGGGCTCCGTCTGTGGGAACACGTACGCCCGCACCACCACCCATTCCGGCCGACCTGATGTGCCGATGAACCAGATCGAGGGGTCCACTTCAGGGTTGCCCTGCCATGACATCAGCTCAAAGCCCTGCCGTTCCAGATGCTCGCGTACGACCTGAACCGCCATGTCGTGCAACTCCCAGTCCGTCATCTCGATGGGCTCATCAGTGACCAGGGCGTGCGGGTCGACGGCTTGGCCAGTGCGTGCGTCGAGGAGTCCCCAGCCCGGGCGATCCGCCACCCAGCTGCCGCGCAGCATTCGCTTGCGCATCGGCAGGATGCACGCGTGCCCGTTCGTGCCCTGCGCCACGGTCAAGAGCCCGCGGCGGCTGCCTGGCCCCTCGATTCGGCCGTCGGCGTCTTCCACGCGGATGAAGAAGAGCTGGTTGCCCAGCCGGAACGACAGGTGCTCGAGCACAGGTGGGTAGGGGTGCGCGCGCAGCCACCCCTGGATGCCTCCGTCGACCTGGGCATTCAGATGCTCCCC
>JAULZL010000110.1:0-1646 GCA_032117355.1 Candidatus Nanopelagicales bacterium | reverse complement strand
GGGACCACCGTTGATGTCTATGTCAGTGACGGGGACGACAGGCCCCTGCCGGCCGCGGGCTTCAAGGCGACAGCCATACTTGCCATTGATGGCAAGCCGCAGCGCGTCGTCCTCGGACCAGCCGACAGCAACCGATTGACCGGCCAGTCGACGGTTGCGGCCCAAGGGGCGTTGAAGGGTGCGGTCCTGTTGACCGCACCGGACGGCAAGACGGCCCAGGCCAAGCTCGAGTGACAGGGCAGCTCACCCTCATCGTTCGTCTGGCGGCGGCTCCGTCGGAACCGGTCCCGACACCGAGACTCATGCCGCCAAGGCACGGCAGGATGCACCTCTCATCCGCCGTATGGCCGGAATAGCCTTCAATCCGGGAGCCAGTTATCGAACTCATCGCAGATGGCAGTGATCGTGACGTGCTCCCCTGTGATGTGACCGGTTTTGGGTAGAGTCCGACGCAAAGGAGTCGGACGGAATGAAGCGGAGCAGGTTCAGCGAAGAGCAGATCATCGCGGTGTTGAAGGAGCAGGAAGCTGGCATGGCGACGGCTGAGGTTTGCCGTCGCCATGGGATCAGCCCGGCGACGTTCTACCTATGGAAGTCGAAGTTCGGTGGTCTGGAGGTGTCCGAGGCCCGGCGGTTGCGCACGCTCGAGGAGGAGAACTCCCGGCTGAAGAAGCTGCTGGCCGAGGCGATGCTCGACAACGCCGTGCTGAAGGATCTGGCCTCAAAAAAATGGTGACGCCCGGCGCGAGGCGGGAAGCCGTCGCCCATGCCCGTGCGCATCACGGGTTGAGCGAACGTCGGGCGTGTGCTCTGGTCGGGGTGAGCCGTCGCGTAGTCCGGTATCGATCGACCAGGTCGGATGATGCGGCGTTGAGGCAGCGGTTGCGGGAGTTGGCGGGCGAGCGCCGTCGGTTCGGCTATCGGCGGCTGGGCTACCTATTGTCTCGGGAAGGGATGAGGCCCAACCACAAGAAGCTGCTGCGTCTCTATCGCGAGGAAGGGCTGCGGGTTCGCCGCCGTGGCGGCCGCAAGCGGGCGCTGGGCACGCGGGCCCCGATGGTGCTGCCGGATGGGCCGAACCAGCGCTGGTCGCTCGACTTCGTCTCCGACAGCCTGGTCTGCGGGCGGCGGTTCCGCATCCTGTGCGTGGTCGACGACTTCACGCGGGAGTGCCTGGCGCTGGTGGCGGACACGTCGCTGTCGGGCGCACGGGTGGCGCGAGAACTGACAGGCCTGATCGGCCTGCGGGGCAAGCCGGTCCTGGTGGTGAGCGACAACGGCACGGAGCTGACGTCGTCGGCGATCCTGCGCTGGTCGCAGGAGCATCGTGTCGGGTGGCACTACATCGCGCCGGGCAAGCCCACGCAGAACGCCTTCGCCGAGAGCTTCAATGGCCGGCTGCGGGACGAGTGCCTCAACGAGACGCTCTTCACCTCGATGGCCCATGCCCGGGCTGAACTCGCCCGCTGGCGGCGCGACTACAACACGGTCAGGCCGCACTCCAAGCTCGGTGGGAAGACCCCTGCCGAGATCGCCGGCCAACGTGTCCGGGGGCATGCCCCCGGACACGTTGCCATCAACTCAAACAACCAGCATGAAGGGACGAGACTCTACCTCTGAACGGTCACAAGGAGGGGAGCACGTCA
>JAULZL010000109.1:0-22592 GCA_032117355.1 Candidatus Nanopelagicales bacterium | reverse complement strand
GCAGAGCCCAGCGGTCGCGGTGCGGGCACGGCGGGCCGCCACCGCCGCGCACTACGAGAACATCGGCGGCGCCGCAGTGATCGCGGTGCCGGCCCGCGAGCGCTGGGCGTTGCGCGAACTGGTGGTGTTCTTTGGACACTTCACAGCTGTTTACGCATTGCCTGCCAAACTGCCGGAGAACGAGCCTTCAGCAGTTGGTATCAGTCCCGTCTGCGCGGTGCGAACCCCGTTGGTATCCGCGTGGAACGATCGGAAGGTACGCGAGTGCGCTTGACGAAGGAACGTGTTTGTCCTGCGGTCGCACAGGAAGCTCAACCTTGCGGGTATTGCTTCGTCTCACGCTGTCACGCAGGTGGAATTCCCTAGGTATGTAGTGGACGGCTAGTTCGTGATTGGTCCCGTCAACTTCGCCGTCTAACTTCGCCTTGATCAGCTCGTGCGTAAAGCGCTTCATCAAGTTTTCCGCTTGGCAGACAGCGGCGTGGATTGCGACATCGACCGTAGCCTTGCTGATGCAGTACACCTGCCCTGGCTGCCCCATGTAACGCCGTCGGGCAACTGCCCACAGCGAATCCAGTGCGTATGTGATCACCGTCGCGACTGCCAAGTCGCGCTCAGGGTTGGAGTCCACCAGGCTCATGAACCACTGTCCATCGTCTGGCGTCGCTGTCGGATTCAATTTCTTATGTAGGTACCCGTGCAGGAATCCACTGTGCATGGGGAATTGCTTGCCGTCGTGCGTCGTCCAGTTCAGGTTGGCGTCCGTGTCAATCGCAGTCAGTCCATGCTTGACGGCGTTGTAGAGAAACGAATCGCCGAGAAAACGCTCCGCGCAATCCACCAACAGAAGCTCAAGCGCATCGACGGTTTCGTTGAATTTCCTTTTGCCCATGTTGATTCCGGCGTCATCAGGATCGCTGCCGCCGAGCAAGACGGCGGCGATTTGATCGCGATTGAAACCGTCGCCCAACTCGTTCCCTACTCGATCCTTGAACTCGTTGGGAGTTGTCGATGTGGACATGCCGAGCCACGGGCACTCGGGGAAGTCGACGTGGGCAAAGAAAAGCCGAAGTAGGGCTTCGGAAGCATGATGAACGATCGTTACTGCTTCGAGGCGCACGTACTTGTAGCGCTGCAGCGGATGAGGAACTTCCCTGGGCGGAAAGTGGATGGACTCTCCAATTGGGCGCTCAGTCCCATACGCAGGGGCGAGGATCTCGCCTGGGCATGCCATGAGTGACAGGCTTTCGATCCGCATCTTGATGAACTCCGATGGGTCAGCACTGTAGAAGACAGCATTGAGCTCAGGGAACTGGCGCGCGTCGAGCACGCGTCCCTGAGCATCGGGCACTTCCCATTTACGCTTCGAACGATCACGCTGCGTCATACGGCGGAGTGTAGGCGCGGACCCCGACAAACACCCCTGCCCAAACGAGGGTCAAAGCTCGGCTGGCTGCAATTGTGTCTTCTGGCAGGCACTTTCGACGGCACGTGTGAATCCCTTTCGTGTCGTTGGCCGCGGGTAACCTGGATCCGTACGAGAAGCTAGGAGACATATGCAGGTAGAGCACTTGTTTGTAGAGACCCTTATCGACATCGACCGAAAGATGGCCAACAATCCAAGCGAATACGACTTGCTCAGAGTCGCGGGACTTCTACGCCCGATCCTCTTGGACAAACCCCCATTCCTTGATGTCGCGAGTAAGACCGCTTCGGTCGGTGCCAAATTCGTTGTGGTTCGGCCGGCTCCTGTTGAGATCCCTAATGAGCTGAAGCGTCAGATGGACGCCGCGTGGGCGAAGCTCCACGAGACGCGCCCGGAGATCAAGCGAGTGGACGTCGCGGTTTCCTTGCGTTTCGACCTGCTGTCAGGCGAAGCCCGCGAGGCCGGCGATCAGGTCATCGAGCTGTCCCGTCAGGAATTCCTCGACTACGGTGTCGGCTTCGTTCTGAATGACTTCGAATACTCCGTGGAGAGCATGCTCCGAGTCGCAGCTAATAGCCTCGGCGGCATTCACAACGACGGCAAACCGAATAGGGATCCACGCGCCGAGGAACTGCGCCAGTACATGGAACAAGGGGGAGCGTCGTGGTGCGGGCGGTCAATGCCTGCCGCGATGATCTTCCAGATTGCACGGTGCACTCTGCGTGCCTGCAAACCCGTGGCCGACGGCTTGGTGGGCGCAGGTCTCTGCTCGCCGGGTCCCAGCGAGTGGCTTTGGTCGGCAGATGGGAGCTGCACTGTACGAAGTCAGGGGATGTGAGGAGTCTCGGCTTTTAAAGGGGCGCAGAACCTTCAAGACCTATTGCTCCAACAAGTGGCATGGGGCCTTCGATCGCGTTGTGATGGAGGGTTGCTGGCGACTTGTTTTGGCAACACCGTGGGCGCCGAGCCACCTGCCCGTCCGCCTTCCGCCGACATGGCACGATACGCGAGTATGTCCAAGCAGAGGGGGACCGGATTTGAGCAAACTGGGTAACTTCGTATGGGGCATCGCCGACCAGCTTCGCGGCGTCTACAAGCCTCACCAGTACGGCGGGGTGATCCTGCCGTTCACGATCCTGCGCCGGCTGGAGTGCGTTCTCGAGCCGACCCGCGGCGAGGTACGGGAGCTTGCGACGAAGTTCAGCGACGGGGCGCTCGACGCCCAGGTGAAGCGCAAGACTGGGCTGGGCTTCTACAACACCAGTGCCTTCGACTTCGGCCGGCTGCTCGAGGACCCTGAGGGGCTGCGGGCCAACCTGATGGACTACATCACGGGCTTCTCGGCCAACATCGACGTCTTCGAGCGGTTCAAGTTCGAAAACGAACTCGCGACCTTGGACGAGAAGAACCGCCTCTACTTGGTGACCTCAAAGTTCGCCGAGGTCGACCTGCACCCCGATACGGTTCCGAATGCAGAGATGGGCGACCTGTTCGAGTTCCTGATCTACAAGTTCGCCGAGGCATCCAACGAGGAAGCGGGTGAGCACTACACCCCGCGCGACGCTATCCGGCTTATGGTCGATCTGCTGTTTGCCGAGGACAACACCGCATTGTTGGAGCCAGGCACAGTCCGCACCATCTACGACCCCACCGCCGGCACCGGCGGCATGCTCTCGGTTGCCGAGGAGCGGCTGCTGGAACGCAACCCTGCCGCGCGGCTGCGGCTATACGGCCAGGAGATCAACGATCAGTCGTATGCGATCTGCAAATCGGACATGATCGCCAAGGGGCAGGACGCCGGCAACATCCGCCTCGGCGATACCCTCGCCGACGACCAGTTCTGGGATCGCACCTTCGACTTCTGTATGTCGAACCCTCCGTACGGTTTTGATTGGAAAGCCTCCCAAGAGGCGGTGGAGAGGGAATCCCTCATCCCGGGCTCCCGGTTTTCCCATGGGTTGCCTTCAATCGGCGACGGGCAAATGCTGTTCCTATGCCACCTGGCGCAGAAGATGCGGCCTACCCACGAGGGTGGAGGCCGCGCGGGCATCGTCCTGAATGGCTCGCCGTTGTTCAACGGCGCTGCCGAGTCCGGGCCGTCGAAAATCCGGCAATGGCTGTTGGAGTCGGATCTTGTGGAGGCGATCGTTGCGCTGCCGACGAACATGTTCTTCAACACCGGAATCGCCACCTACATCTGGATCCTGGACAACACCAAACGGCCTGAGCGGCAGGGCAAGATCCAGTTGATCGACGCCAGCTCGTTCTGGACGAAAATCCGCAGGAACCTCGGCGCGAAGAATCGGGAAGTCGATGAGAAGGCGCGGGATCGTATCGTCGCCCTCTACGACGCCTTCGACGAGGCCGACCCCGACCTGTCGAAAGTGTTCACCGCCAACGACTTCGGATACTGGGCCATCACAGTAGAGCGGCCGCTGCTAGACGACGACGGCAAGCCGGTCACCGACCGCAAGGGCGTACCGAAGCCGGACCCCAAGCGCCGCGACACCGAGAGCGTCCCGTTCACCTACGGCGGGAACACCGCCGGTGACAGCACTCGCGACGAGACGATCAAGGCGTACCTCGAGGCTGAGGTGCTCCCGCATGTCCCCGACGCCTGGGTCGACACCAAGAAGACCAAGTTGGGCTACGAGATCCCCTTCACCCGGCACTTCTACAGCTACGTTCCGCCTCGCCCGCTGGCCGAGATTGATGCCGACCTGGAGAAGCAGGTCGCCAAGATCATGGAATTGCTGCGGGAGGTGGAAGGGTGAGCGGGAGCGACTGGTTCGGCGATCTTGTGAGCTCTTGGCGCGCCGCTCCCTTGGGCTACTTCTTCGATGTTGCACTCGGCAAGATGCTTAACAGTTCCAAGAAAGCTGAGGGTGAGGTGCTGGCCCCCTATCTGGCGGCCGGTTCGATTCAACCGGAACACCTCGTCCTCGATGAAACCAAGATGATGGCCTTCACGGAAGCCGAACTCTCCCAATACGATCTGCGCAGAGGCGACGTTGTGGTGGTGGAAGGCGGTGCCGGCTATGGCCGCAGCCACCTCCTCGCCACAGATTTGCCCGGCTGGGGGTTCCAGAACCACGTCGCCCGCCTCAGAGAGCGCGGCCCGGTACGGGCGGGATTTCTTGTGTATTGCCTAAAGGCGTGTCTCCTGAGCGGCTTCATTGAGGCGAACAACCGGACGGCCACTTTGCCGTCATTGTCTCTGGATGTACTCCGAGCTTTGCCGATACCCGTGCCGCCCCTCAACGAGCAGCGCGCCATCGGCGACTACCTCGACCTCGAGACGGCCCGCATCGACACGCTCATCGAGGAGCAACAGCGGTTGATCGAGATGCTGCGGGAGCGGCGGCAGGCGCAAGTTGACTACGCCGTGTGGAGTGGCCTCGGCGACGAGCCACGAACCCCCTGCCCTGTGGAACCAGCGCCGGACGTGCCGGCCCATTGGCGGATGGTCCGGAACAAGAACCTGTTGAGGGAGTCCACTGAGGTTTCAGCGGATGGAAGCGAGGAACTGCTGTCCGTTTCTCACCTGACAGGGATCACTCCCCGCTCTGAAAAGAACGTCACCATGATCGAGGCCGAGAGCCTTGATGGGTACCGCCTCGTCGAGCCAGGCGACCTCGTGATCAACACGATGTGGGCGTGGATGGGGGCGCTTGGTGTTTCGCAGGTGAAAGGGATCGTCAGCCCTGCGTACGGCGTTTATCGACCGCTCCCGTCAGCAGAGTTTCATCCCCCGTACTACGACTATCTCTATCGGTCCCGGCCATACGTCGTTGAGATGACCCGATACTCGCGGGGCATCTGGTCCTCTCGGCTGCGTATCTACCCGGATGTCTTCTTGCGGCTTCAGGTTCCTGTTCCGCCCCTAGAGGAGCAGCGACGCATCGCCGCCTACCTTGACGAGAAAACCGCCAAAATCGACGCGCTCATCGCCGAGACTGAGAGCTTCATCGAGCTCTCGCGCGAGCGCCGCTCGGCGCTGATCACCGCCGCGGTCACCGGCCAGGTCGACGTACGGGCAGCGGCTTGATGCGCGTTTTCGACTTGAGTTGGCAAGGGCTGCTATCGGTGGGGAATCACTACTCGCAGTGGCGCTCTTCCGCGGCTGACGCGATACGGAATCAAATGCCTGAATGCGTTTGGGAGTGGTGACATCAGATCCTTCCGACCACGATGGGAGGGTTCGTGGCTAAGGCAGTGTCTCGCCTAACCGTGGCCCAGTTTGACCTCCTGAGGTGGGTGGCCGCGGGGTGCAAGGACGGCGTCTACGAGGGCACCTCGCATCGCGTATCGGCGCGAAGTCTCCATAACCGCGGCCTGGTTCGCGTCACCGGTAGAAGCGCGACGTGGAACGCGACCATCACTCCGGAGGGCACCCGGATGCTCGAGGTCGAGGCGAAGCGGGTTGAAGCTGAGCGGGTCCGGGTTCAACGCGAGGCGGAAGCCAAGGCGCAGAGGGAGCGTGAGCAACAGGAGCTTCGCGACAGGGCAGTGGAGCTGCTTCATGAAGTTGTCGCTGCAGGCGGGCGTCTTGATCTCGGATCCGACGCTGATTCCGAGCAAATCCGGCGGATGCTGAAGATCCTCCTTCGGTCGGCTGTTCTGCCGGAAGGACAACGCTTGGCGCAGGAGCCGACCCGCATGGATCCCGTGTTCGGTGTCACCGTCTATCTGGAGCCGGACTTCGCCGCCCTGACTCCGATCCGCACGTTCACCGTCTCGGGACAGCTCCGCGACCCGCACTCGGCGGTGGCGGCGTTCCGGGACAAGAAAGAGCTCGTCTCGAAGGCTGAGGTTGGCCGGGCTGCTCGGGTCTTGCAGACACTCGTCACGGCTGCGACAACGATCGGGTGGAAGGTGACTGGCCGGCCAAGAAATGAGTTTTACGGATCACGCCAGGCTGATCCCGATCTGGTTCTACGGCTGCCCTCGCAGGAACTGGTCGTCTCGATCCGGGAGCTGGATCGGCGGGGAAGGCGGGCAACGGCCTTCATCACGCAGACGGACTACTACACGAATACGACGCGGACGATCGCGAACAAGAATTTCGAGGCCTCGGGCAAGCTGGAAATCAAACTGTCGAAGAAATGGGAGGACGAGACAGTCCTGTCGATCCGCGATGAGCCGGGTAAGAGTCTTGAGAGCCAGCTACCGACTTTGATCCGCGCGCTCGAAATCGCTGAAGCTGAAGCGGAATGGAGTCATAAGGAGGAAGAACGCCGCGCCGAGATCCGCAAGGTTCGCTGGGAAGAGGTCAAGCGGGAAGCCTTTGCGATGGTCGCCTATGACCGTAACGCTGCGCAGCTACGCGACCAGATTGACCGCCGCCACGCCGCGGAGGCGATGCGAACATACGCCAACGAAATTGATTCGCGGACAGAAGAACTCGATGAGCCAGCCCGGACGGAAGCAATCAAGTGGTCGGCTTGGATTCGACAGCATGCCGATCGCACCGATCCGCTCAACGGGCCGCTTGAACTTCTACGCGTCGAGTCCGCCAGCCATGCTGAACTCGAGCCGCACATGAATGGTTGGAATACGTACGGGCCGTATCGGCGGTAGCTCTCGCCGCCTACGGCCACTGCTGCGGCGGTAATTATTGAGCAGGCGCTCCGTATCGGAAGAGTTCAATCTCCAGGGTAGGGCCGCAATTTCAGCGGCCGCACTCCTGACGGGCTCATCGCCAGAGACCACGGGCCGGGGCCCCGTTTGACGATTTCCCGCTTCAAGCGTTCTTCGTGTCGAAGGAAGATCTCCATTTGTTGCTGCGGGCCGAGGTCTTGTTTCGCCCCGATCCACACGGATCGGACGCCGTGCTCGTGGTAGGCGCGTAGTTCAGCAGGACGTGACCTGATACGCCGATCGCGGGTGAGCACAATGAGCCCGAGTGCGCCGACGACCGCAAGCCAATCCTGATCGTCGGTGCCGCGCGGAACCTCCGGCAGACCCTCATGCCCCGGATAGCGGACATCTTCGCGCCCGTGCTGGCGTAGGAGCTTGCCCAGTCCGAGGGTGTTCTCGTCGGTGAAGTACACCGGCGCCACCCTCGGGATCATCAGGCAGCGTGCTCGCTGCCTGCGATCAGTTCGAACCGGATGGCTTCGTCGACCTGCTCGAGGGACAGGTCGTAGAGGTCGGCGAGGGCCTCGCGTCTGGTGCCGGCTCGGTAGTCCTCAGCCAGCGACTCGGTCTTCACGCCGCGGATTGTCGGTTGACCGAATGATCTGCGGGGATCCATCACGACGTCGGGGGTCCTCAGGTCCGGCGCTATCCGGGCGGTCACATCGTCGTCGTATCCGACCGTCGACTGGAATTGTTCGGCCGGAGCAGCCAGCACAAGCTGTCCATTGCGAACCACCACGAGCTGAAGCGAACGGTCAAGCTCGACAAGGTCCTGGACGCGGCGAACCAGTTCACGACCCTCGACATCGAGAAACGGGCGAGCATGAGCAAGCGGGTAGCGCCCGAACTCACTGCGGAGCGCGACGATCGCCGGCCGGAGTCGCTGCACCGAAACCTTGCGGCTGCGGTAATTGGCCAGCAGCCGGGATTCGACCATCTCGCCCCAGGTCACCGAATCCGAGCCCGTGGGCTCCTCTCGGAGCACGGGATCATAGAACTTCCCGCCGCGGGCGTATCCCTCCAGCCAGCGCTTCGCAGTGCCTGCCGGCAAGCCGACCAGGCGATCGACGTCCGGGTAGGAGTAGATCGCTCGATCAAGCAGCGAGTGGGCCATGACGCCAATACTGGCACGAGCCCGGCGGACCGGGTAGTCAGTCGGTGTCTAGCCAGGTTGCCGCTGTACACGAGTGACCTGCGATAACGTTCGCATGGTGGGGCAGCACAAGGAGATCGCGTTCGAGAAGGAGCTTGCCGAGCACCTTGCGGCGCACGGCTGGCTGTACTCGCCGAACGACACCGGCTACGACCGCGAGCGCGCTCTGTTCCCCGAGGATGTCCTTGGCTGGCTGGCCGCCACTCAGCCGGATCAGCTGGCGAAGGTCGTCAAGCCCGGCGGGGACACCGCCAAGCAGCAGTCGCAGCTGCTGGACCGAATCGTCAAAGTCCTTGACACCCCGATGGACAACGGCGGAGGCACCCTGAACCTGCTGCGCAAGGGGTTCTCGCATCTGTCAGCGAAGTTCGAGATGTGCGTCTTCCGGCCGGAGTCCACGCTGAATGAGAAGCGCAACGCCGACCACGCGGCGGTGCGCCTGCGGGTGATGCGCCAGGTGCACTTCTCCACCGCCGATCAGCGGTCGGTGGATCTGGTGTTCTTTGTCAACGGCCTTCCGGTGGCTACCGCCGAGCTGAAGACAGAGTTCACCCAGACCATTTTCGATGCGATCACCCAGTACAAGACCTCCCGGCTGCCGAAAGACCCGGCCACCGGCGTGGTGCAGCCGCTCTTCGTTTCCGGTGCCCGCGCACTGGTGCATTTCGCGGTGTCCGACGACGAGGTGTGGATGACCACCAAACTCACCGGGGAGACCACGCATTTCCTGCCGTTCAACCGCGGTGCGGAGGACGGCGGGAAAGGCAACCCACTCAACCCGCTCGGGCCGCGCACCGCGTATCTCTGGGAGCGGGTGCTGCAGCGCGACGCGTGGCTAAACATCCTGGGCCGGCTGATGTACATCAAGCACGAATCGAGCACCGACCCGATCAGCGGCAAGACCACCAAGTCCTCGACGCTGCGGTTCCCGCGGTTTCATCAGTGGGAGGCCGTCACCGAACTGACCGCCGCGGTCACCGCCGAGGGGGTCGGCCAGCGTTACCTGATCCAGCACTCGGCCGGCTCAGGCAAGACCGACTCGATTGCCTGGACCGCGCACCGGATGGCACGGATGCAGGTCGACAACCACAAGGTGTTCGACTCCGTCATCGTCGTGACCGACCGCAACGTCCTCGATGCTCAACTTCAGGACGCGATCAAGCAGATCGACAACGACGCGGGCATCGTCGTCGCGGTCGATCGCGCCGAGGCCGCGAAGTCCGTCGAGGTGAAATCGAAATCGGGGCTGCTGGCCAAGGCCCTGATTGACGGCAAGTTGATCATCGTCGTCACCATCCAGACCTTCCCGTTCGCGATGGCCGAGATCCGGAACAACAAGGGGCTCAGGGGCAAAACGTTCGCGGTCATCGCTGACGAGGCGCACTCCTCGCAATCCGGGGAGGTCGCCGCAAAGCTGAAGGCGGTGCTGACCGCCGAGGAGCTCAAGGAGATCGAGGAAGGCGGAGAGATCGACGTTGAGGCGGTGTTAGCCGCCGAGGCCACCGAGCGTGCCGCCTCGGCCAACATCTCCTACTTCGCGTTCACCGCCACCCCCAAGGCCAAGACCCTGGAGCTGTTCGGCCGCGAACCGGCCCCCGGCGAGCTGCCGGTCCCGTTCCACGTCTACACGATGCGCCAGGCCATCGAGGAGGGCTACATCCTCGACGTACTCACCGGCTATCACTCGTTCAAGCTGGCGTTCCAGGTGGGGCGCAACGCAGCCGGCGAGGACGAGGTGGACCAGGCCAAGGCCACGAAGGAGGTCATGCGCTGGGTCAAGCTCAACCCGCAGACCATCTCTCAGAAGGCCGCGATCATCGTCGAGCACTTCCGGGAAAACGTCGCCGGCCTGCTCGACGGGCATGCCAAGGCGATGGTGGTCACCGACTCCCGCAAGGCGGCGGTGCGCTACAAGCTGGCCATCGACAAGTACATCGCGGAAAAGGGTTACGGCTACGGCACATTGGTAGCGTTCTCCGGCAGCGTTTCGGACCCCGAGTCGGGGCCGGACGACTTCACCGAGGCCAGCATGAACCCCGGCGTGCACGATCTGCGTACAGCGTTCCGCGGCGATGAGTACAAGGTGATGATCGTCGCCAACAAGTTCCAGACCGGGTTCGACCAGCCGCTGCTGTGTGCGATGTACGTCGACCGAATCCTGTCCGGGGTCACCGCGGTGCAGACCCTGTCTCGGCTCAACCGGACCTACCGCACCCCATCAGGGACACCGAAGACGGCAGCGGACACGCAAGTCGTGGACTTCGTCAACGAGCCCGAGGCGATCCGGGAGGCCTTCGAGCCGTACTACACCGACGCGTTCCTGGAAACCGCCACGGACCCGAACCTGGTGCATGACCTGTCGGCGAAACTGGATACGTTTGGCATCTACACCCAGGCGGAGATCGACCAGTGCGCCGAGGCCGAGGTGAAGGGGCTGGGCCACCATGCGCTGGCCGCGGCGATTGATCCCGGCAAGAAGCGTTTCGCCGAGCGCTACCAGGCGGCGCTGATTGAAAACGGCGGGCAGGGCGATAAGGCCGCGCTTGCGGAATTGGACATGTTCCGCAAGGACGTCGGATCATTTGTTCGCCTTTACGATTTCATGTCGCAGATCATCGACTACGGCGATCCTGCACTGGAGAAGAAGCAGATCTATCTACGCAACCTCGACCGAGTGATCCAGCCCGACAACTACACCGCACCCATTGACCTGTCAGGAGTTGTTCTCAAGAAGGTGAAGCAGATTGACCGCGGCCGCGTCGATATCGGCCTCGGCGTGCGGATCGGTCTGTCCGGCATGACCGCGGCCGGCTCCGGCGAGAAGCGCGACCCGAAAATGGTCGCCTTCCAACAGGTACTCGATCGTCTCAATGACCTGTTCGGTTCGGAGGACTTCACCGAGTCGCAGAAAGTGTCATTCCTCGAAGCCTTGCTGCGGACGCTTCTCGACGATACCGATCTCGTGCAGCAGGCAAAGGTGAACTCTGCCAAGCAGTTCGTCGAATCCCCCGACTTCGAAGACGCGGTTGAGGGCGCCGTCACCGACAACCAGGACGCCCACCAGAAGATGAGCGACTACTTCTACTCCAACGCACCCGGCCGCGCACACCTGATCTCCGACATCGCGAAGTGGTTCCACGCGGTCGTTGCGGCGGAGATGCTACAGACGTAGAGCATTGGCGAGCCAGAACCATCTGGCCTCCTTGGAACAGATAGAACACGAGCGTTAGGGGATGAATTGATCAGGTCAGCGCAAAGCCGGATGGTCCAAGAGCTCCTGAACATCGACCAGAACGTCGTCTATCAGGTGCCGCGGTACCAACGCGAGTACTCATGGCAGAGGGCGCAGTGGGATGAACTGTTCGATGACTTGATCGAGTCCGACAGGGCCCAGGGGCACTTCCTGGGAACGATTATCTGCGTCAATCAAACAGTCGACACGACCGATGCCTCGGTGCTCGAACTCATCGACGGCCAGCAGCGTATGACCACCCTGTCGCTGTTGCTTGCGGCGTTATTGAAGGCGCTCAAAGCTTTCGGATCTGATCTCGATGACGAGGGCCACGCTGACGTCGTCAACCTACGCCGCCACCTGGCCTACTCGAAGAATCCGCCGAAACCGCGGCTTATCCCCCAGCACCAGAACCGCAATCATGACGACTACCTCAACGTGCTCGCTGATGCTGGTACCGGTGTGAAAGCACCTGAGACACCTAACGTCGGTAACCGCCGGATCATGAAGGCGTACAGACACTTCCAAAATCGGATCGCTTCCGTTGTGGGCGAGTCGACTGGCGAAGAGGCCGCCGCAACCGTCCTCGACATTCTTGAGCGAGTGCGCAGGGCAATCATAGTGAAGATCGAGGTGGGGAGCGCCTCAGATGCTTACGTTCTGTTCGAGTCGCTCAACAACCGCGGGAGGCCGCTTACCCCCATTGACCTAATGAAGAACACGCTGCTGGCATCGACAGCCGTCGAGGATGATCAGGGAATCGACGACGTCTTCGAGATCTGGACGAACCTGCTTGAGAATCTCGGGGACGATTACAACGTCCAAGAGCGATTCTTCCGTCAGTTCTACTCGGCATTCTCATCTGAACTGCCCACCGTGCAGGGTGTCAGCGCAATCACCCGATCCAACCTCATCCGTGTCTACGAGGTGCTGATCAAAGACGATCGCGACGCACTGGTGAACCGACTGGCAGACGCCGGCGTGCTGTACCGGCGCATCATTGGGACCACCCAAGGTGACAGCGACCTCGACCGTGAACTTACCCGGCTGGTTCGAGCACAAGGGACCACCGCGCACATCGTCTTGCTCTATCTGTTCACCTACCGCGAGCGTCTTGATCTCGACGACACCGCCTTGACCGAGATCACCGCTTTATTAACCAATTTCATGGTCCGCCGTCACTTGACCGGAACACCTCCCACACACCGGCTAGCCCGGCTGTTCACATCGCTCATCGACGACGCCGCGAAGCTCAGCGGCAGGCAGATCGTCGACAAGGTCCGAAGCAGGCTCATCGCCGAGAGCGCCAGCGACGATCAATTCCGCGAACGGCTACTCGGCGCCATCTACGAGGACAATCCAGCTGTGGGCCGATTCATCCTCGCGACTCTTGCCGAACACGCCATGACAGACGAGAACACGCGCGACTTATGGGACATGAAGGCCAATAAGTACCTGTGGACGATGGAACACGTATTCCCCCAGGGCCCCAACGTCCCGAAAGCCTGGGAGGACATGGTTGGTGGCCCGGAACAGGTGGCAGTGATCCGCAACGAACTGCTCCATAGCCTCGGCAACTTAACCCTCACGGGCTACAACAGCTCGCTCAGCAACCGCAAGTTTGAAGACAAGCGGGACCACACCAATGAGAAGGGTAGACATACCGGCTTCCGAAATGGTTTGTCGCTCAACGCCGATCTCGCAAAAGCGACCACGTGGACCGCTGACGAAATGCGCGAGCGACGCGAGCGGCTTGCAGGACAGGCGTTTGACCTCTTCCGGCTCGATACTGGCCCTTCTCGCTGACCGCCAGGGTGCTCAGCAAGGAGGGCAGTCGTCGAGATCGCGCTCGGGTGGAACGACTGCTGCCCGCTTTACGGTAGTTAGCCCTAACGTGGCAGCGGGGATCGGTGCCCGCAAGAAGGGGGATGGAGCGTGGCCAGGGTTGAATGGACACGGCATTCTGGCGACGATGTCGAGGCTGTTGTCGCCATGTTGGTGTGCAGCCAATTCCCCAATGCGGTCCGCGTACGCCCGAGTCAGGGCGACGGTGGCATTGACGTGTTCGTGCCTGGGCCGGCCGGGTGGGACAACGAACGGGCCGTTTATCAGGTCAAGAGGTATTGCGACAACCTCTCCAGCACCGAGAAGCGCGCGATCAAGCGCTCCTATAAGCGGGTGGTCGACACTAGCGTGAGGGAGGGCTGGAGGATCAGAGAGTGGCATCTCGTTATGCCCCTGGACCCGACGGACCAAAACCTCGCCTGGTTGAGTGAGGTCACCCGCGACACCGAGTTCCCGTGCGAAATCAACGGTTTGGTGTGGTGTGACTCGATGGCAGCTGCCTATCCCACCGTAATCGACTACTACCTGCGTGACGGCAAAGACCGCCTCGAAGCCCAGATGAACAACCTGACCGCGATTCTGTCCGGTCGCAGAAACCGCCAGGATAACAATCCCTTAGCGCCCGGGGATGTGGTGGGTGACATGGCGTCGATTCATCGCGCGCTCAACGCCTGTGATCCGTTCTACCGCTACGACTACGCAGTCTCTGATGACCCTCCGCCTGTTGAGCCGGCAGAGGGCGAGAGGGGGTTGGTCGCAGCGTGTGCGATCCAACAGGACACCGTGTGGATCACCATCAGGATCTACGCGCGGTCATTGGCGGCGCTTGAAGAGCGACCGATCAGCGCGCAGTTCCGGCTGACGGTGCCCGCCGACGACGACGCCCTACGTCAGCAGGTCCAGAGATTCATTGATTACGGTGTGCCGCTGGAAATGCCGGCGGGCACGGTAAGTGGCTCCCTGGATCTGCCGGCCGGTTTGGGAGGCGATCTGAGCGGCACGGCAAGCATGCGGATTGTTCCCCTGGCCAACCGCCTGGACGAGGAACAGACCGAGCTGAAATTCGCGATGCTGGCTCCCGACAGCGAGGCCGTCCTGGCCGCCACCACCATCCGGCGTACCGACTACAGCATCGGCCACGGCGGGGGACTCCGAAGGCTCTGGGCCGATAGCGGCGATCTGTTCACGATCGAGATGTTGATGCACGGTTCGGATGTGACCATGAGCCTGCGTGTCAACTACGCGCTGGCCGGGCGTCGGCCTGCCGAGATCCTGGACAGTCTTCGATTCCTCGCGGCGATGCACGCACCCAACCGGTTCGGCTTGGGCCGGACCTACGGGCCGGCGGAATTCAGCATTGCTGGGGAAGCATCGGGTGGCCCCGATGAAACGGCCGAATTGTGGGCGGTCATCGCCGACGCACTGGTTCGCATCCAAGACCACGTCCCCGTTCTGCTGCGGATGCCAGCCCAGATGACCGAGAAACAGGGCGGCGACATTATCGACGCGGCCAAGCTGCTCTCCGGGGAGACTTTGTCCGGCAAACTTTCCGGTGCACTCACGGCCTACCGTTTCGACGAGATGGATTGGCAGCTGGAACGCAGACCGGACGAGGTCTACGAGTTCGTGGTTGTGAACGCCACGGCCATAACCCTCGGCGGCGACGTTATCCCGGTCGGAAAACAAGCCTTGTTCTTCCACGGAATCTATGTCGACATCAGCGATGAGTCGTCAACCATCCAGGCTGTATCCGAGGGGGTCTGTGTCCGCTACACGGGCGCAGCCGAAGTCGGTCGCGTGCTCACCCGCCCCGTGAAGGCGGAAGTATCCGGGGAAGCCGACTAGCACTACCCGTCAACGCGTTGATCGGTGCTTCGGCCACAAGCGGGACGCTCAAGCTGCTTGTGCCGCCGCCCGCAGTGAACATCCACCACCGCACCTCTGGTTAGGCGGCCTGCTGGCCGCTCAGGGCCAACAACGGGGGCTCTGCCTGCCTTAGTGCGAGTTGATCTCTTTGGTAACGACGAGAAACTCGCTTGGCGACACCTCAAGCGCAGCCGCCAGGTCGAACAGCCGCTCGTAGAGAAGCCCGCTCTTGCCCAGTTCAACGTCTACGAGAAGATTCCGTGACAGCCCGGACTTCAGAGCCAGACCCTCTTGTGTCATGCCCCTTGCAATTCGGAACTCCCGGATTCGACTGCCCACTGAGCAGCGAATTCGTTCCCACTCCTGAATCCGCTGGGGATCCGACTGGTCGCGAGCTCTCGGCACCCCATAAGTAGCACCGCGGGGATGAGAAACGTCTGCCAAGCTAGCTGGGCAAGATGCGGCAATATGGGCGTCGGACACTTGATCGGACAAAGAGAGGCGGGACTAGATGTCGTCGAAGCGCGCAGTAAAGAACGCTAGAAGGAAGGCGCGCGCAGCAAAGCGCATTAGCCGAAGCCCTTACCGAATGGATACAGGTCACGAACCTCCGGAGATCTCTGAACTTGAAGCCCTGTTGTTGAGCAGAGGGTGGACTATCTTCGACCGAGCCGCGGGCCGCGCCATGTACGACTGGCCGCCATCAGTTGACAAGGCGGCGGGGGAAGTCACGTCCCTGATCGTTGACGAACTCCATGCCGGGGATGCAGGCCGCTACCGCGTCAGATGTGTTGATGGCGAACGAAGAACATTCGACGATGCTGCGAGCCTGATCGCAGATCTCGACCAAATCGAAGCAGCTCGCGCCTAGCTAGGCCGGCTACCCGCTGCGAAGCAGTCCCGCAGAGTGGTAGCCGGCGCGAAGGAGAAGTACCGCGGTGTCTCCCATTGCGGCGCCGACCAGGAAGATCATCGCTCGGCGGAACTCCACACCATGCCAACGCGTTCCGCTCCGGGTTACAGGAAGACCCTCGCTCACTGAGAGGTGATGAGCCAATTCATGCAACACGGTGCTCTCGCGACCAAACGATCTGTTCTCCAACGGAATTGCCATTGTCAACGTTGAAGGTTCGTAGTGCGCCTTGCCTTGGCCTCGCCGTTCCCTGACAAGAACCGGGCTGGCGTTCGGATACCTCTCGCGGACGGCATCCAGTGCGAGCACTCTGTCGACGTACTTCTGCACCGAGGGTATGTCGGCGAACCGCTTCTGCATCGGAACGTTGATCTGCGAGCCATGGAAATTCACAGACCCACCCCTGTCGAGTACGGCGGACCACTGGTGTTCGGCCCCGTAGACCGCTGACGCGTTCACCTCCGACGCCTGCCGCCGATAGGAGAGACGTTGGGACCTGCCTCCCGTTCTAGGTCGTCGCGGGCAACATCAGCGATTACTGCGTCCAGTCGGGCGCTAGCCGTGGCGTAAAGCGACTGAAGGGCCGCAATAGTTCTCGCGAGGTCACGGGCAGCGCCTTCCCAGTGGGTGGCACGCGTCTGAAGCTCGCGGTTTTTCTGCTTGAGGTCTTCGACCTGCTGTTGTAGAGCGACTTCGTTCGGGCTTCGAAGGTCTCGGGTCTCCTGCTCGCGTTCGGCGACGCAATCGAGGAACAGGTCCTTGAGATCTATGTGACGGTGTGTGAGTGCGGCCCTGGACACGCCCGCCTCCCTGCGGAGCGTGTCGATTACGAGACGGTCGACGGTTGCAACCCGGGGTTTACCGGTGATGATCAGGCGACGCAGAGCGGCGATGATCTTCTTCCGCTCTGCATTGGCTTCGTCTGCGACCGCGGGGATCGTTTCGCGGTGGAGCGTCATCTGGTTTTGCGCCCCTTTTTCTTCGGCGCCGCTGTAGGAAGCCCCGAATCAACGATCTGCTCCGCATAGGCGTCGATCAAGTGGTCAGCCCTGATCACCTCTTCACTGGTCGCACCCTGCTTTGACGCTTCCAGTTCTTTCTGGCGCTGCTGGAGCCCCCGGATCGAGTCCGTGGTGAGTGCCTTGTTGGGGCAAGCGATCTTGCAGCCTGCGATGTCGGGCTCCTCACCTTCCTTGGTGCAGGCCGACCACGGCAGGTAGAAGATGCAGTAGGCATGAGCGCCGCCGGCAAGTGGCACCTCGTAAACGGACTGGCCAACCGACTTCGTGATCCTTTTCCACTCTTTACTCAACACCGGCGTCATGAGGTTGGAGGGATCGACCAACTCCAACTCTGCGGCGGCCAGGTCTGCCACTTGGAGGGCGCGATCTCCTGCGGGGCCTCCGATGACTCCTTGGCGTGTATCGGCAACCAATTTTGCAAGTGCCTGGCCCGTCCGTTCCGACGTGCGGCGTCCCACTTTAGATTGCGTGGCGAGACCGCCGTATCCCTCCGTGACTCGAGTGTCGTAGGGGGCGCGGACATTGTGTCCTGCCTGGTGTGCGCCGGCTAGCACGCCGCCGATCTCTTGCTGGGTGAGGACTTCAGACGTGCGGCGAAGCACGCTCAGGGTCATGAAGTCCTCGGCGTCTACGGGGAATACGTATTCTTCTGGAAGCTTCAATTCAGCTGCGAGGTAGCGCATTCGCTTCACGAACGTCCGTAGGTTGTGAGCAGCCCGTGTTGTCATAAGTGATTCGACCGCGCGGCTGGTGTTTGCAGTCCCGACAGTGACGAAGAGTCTTCCGTGCCTTCCGTTGAGCCGCTCAAGCACGCTGACGGCAGTCGCGCCCAATTCCGTGATTGCCCATGTGCGCACTACTCCATGTGCTCGTGGCGTTCCATCCACGCCGTCCTGTCCCTTAAACGTCCTCCCGTGTAACAGATGTCGCACCTGACCATCGGGGGCTTGGACACGCTCAGTTGCCCGCTTGCTCGTCCCGTCGTCTTGCAATACCTCCAACTCAAGGTTCAACAACTCTTCGGGTCTCATTGATGAATTCAATCCAAGGATAAAGAGGGCGGCGCTTTGAAGATCGACCTCGTGGCTGTTCAGCCTGTAATAGTCCAGCCCATTAGGTTGCCAGCACTCACCATGAACTCTTCCGTTCAAGGGCGTCGGAACAGGACATGAAGCGTTGTCGCTGAGCACCATCTCCGGGAATTGGCTCAGTTGCCTGTCGAGGCCAGAGCGTCGGAATCGGGTAGGCCAATTCAACATGAAACACATGTAACTCAAGGCGATGCCTCGAGCTGAGGTATCGGTCCCGGGCAGGGAGTTCCCGTGGTGCTTCCTCCATGCGAGGACGATCTCTTCAGCCTGCTGCAAACTCATCGGGATGTCCTGCACGGCTGGCGCGTAGGCGTTGAGCGCATCACGTGCCAAGAAAATGTCTTCAGCGAATTGCTCGACGAATGCCACACTCCATAAAAGCATCGGAGTGAGGACGGCGTCGGGCATGGGCGCGGCCGCGTTATCTGAGCCGCGATCGCCAAGGAATATTTTATCGTCGACCCATGAAGGTTGCTTGAGTCTCTCGCGTGCTGGCAGGTTTGCGGTGAGGTCGTGTAGAAGCCGAATACTTGCGTAATGCGACCCAGCCGACTCGCGAGTGATCTTTCCATCAAGGCTGCCGACGTACGCGTCCATGGTTCCACTAACAATGCCGCGCAACGTGCGGACCTCGGGGGTCTCCACCCTCACGTATCTCAGGAAGGCCCGGATGTCATCAACGAAGCCCACGATGGTGGTCGGCGCCACCCATTTCTTGGTATTCGTTCCGCCCCGTCGAACTGAGCGGTTCGGCTTTCCTGCATTGATCAGGAGCCACACTGCCTTCTTCGCGGGAAGCCTGAACTGAGAAGGGATTGATTCGAAGTTGCAGGTCAACTTGCCTCGCTTGCGCGATGGCGCGATTGCAGCCAAATTCCACGAATTCTCGCCGAAGTAGGGGATCGGTGTTTCTTCGCGGAGGATGCGCTTCGCGTTCGCAATGACAGGAGTGTCGTTGCTCCACGATCCGGGGATATCAACTGGGAGTAGCTGTGTCGTCATGACTCGCCCCTGTTCACAATGACCCTATCCCAGACTTGTGACCGCAACTCTGGAGTGACTTTCGCGCGTGCCGCAGACACGGTCTCCTGCTCCACGCCGCTGAGAATCACCGTGAGTTGCTGCCATGGAATGAGATATTCCCTGCGCCAACGCTCTCGGTCTTCATCGTCCCGCCTCTTTTCATCCAGCAGATCGAGCAACGCGACGAGTGGGGGAAGATTGCTCGTGACTATGTACGCATTTTTGCAGCCCAAACACGAGAGCCACGAGTTCGAGCAGTAGGTGCCTGTCTCCGGGTTGTGGAGGATGTCCTGACACCGCGTGCCCTTGGCGGTCGGTGTTGTGTCAAGACCTTCTGCCGTCGCATCCGCTTCGGACAAGAGTCGCACCGCGAGACTTCGCGCGGTATCGGCTGCCTTCTGCTGTGCGGAACGGTGAATGTCCTCTAGTTCCCGAATCCGTTCGGGGTCCTTGAGGACGTAGGCATCAATAAATGTGCGGTGTCGATTGTCCACGGGTTGCTGTACCACCCGCGTCAGGTAAGTCCTGTGGAGTCGTCTGAGGTCAAGATGTAGCCCGGGGGGCATCCAATCGAGCGACTTGGGAACGTGAGCGACGCTGTTCACCAACACTCCGCTTTGCCTCATGAACAGAATGAGGCTTTCGCTGGAAGACTCCTTCGCGGACTGGTGCGCGCGTGAATTAGTGTCCAGTAGGGCTTCCGGATTGATGTGAGCAGATAGCCGGGCTGGGGCAGTGCAGTCCCCGACAAGCTGAAGAACCTTGCCCAGAGGGGAAGTGGCGTCGACGTTCTCTGCCATCAACGACTTGCCGCTACCGCGACGGCGCTTATCTCTTTCGGAGGTAAAGATGGTCACGCTCTCTGAGGCCGCCGACGCAGCGGTGCTCGGCGTGCGACGCCGTGCTGTTGTTGATGAGTTTTCTCCCGTCTTGCCAACGATTGCGGCATACGCCGCTAACCCTTCGTTCGTCCTGAGAAATAGGAGGGACCGCGCCTCCTCCATCCTCACGTTGCCGTGGTCATCGAGGAGACCGAGGGCATAAGCCGATTCCGTGCGTAAACGCTTGTGGGGCATGCGAAGCAGGGCGTGAAGTGCCTCCCAGCGGGGGAGTTGTTCTGGTGGAACCGATTCCTTGTGCGTTTGCGCCAGGGTCCAATTGGGCTCGATACGCCGCAATGCAGTTCGCAGGACCCGGGTCGCGTTGGACTGAATCTGCTGAAGCTCGCTGACGGTGTAGTGATCAGAAAGCGTGTTCTCTTGTGTCTCGCAATACCGCTGGGATAGCGCCTGCTTGACTGAGTGGGACAGCGCGCCGTGCTGTGCGAGTAAGACATGCACCGCGACCAGCCTGGAATTCCGGGATTTCGGGGTGGCATCGGGATAGGTGCCGCGAACCCATGAAACGAAGTCGAACCAGTCCTCCGCGGTCAGGGAATCGAGGCCCTCGATCCCCCGTCTGTCAGCCCATGTGAGGAACACGCGACTGCGCGAGGACCCGCCGCGTGCACTTTCAATGGAACGCCAGGAGCCGGCGGGCCCGCTGGCACTAGCAATGCACGCAACCCACTCCTTACGGAGCTTCTCGGAGCCAGCTTCCTCTGCAAACCCCAGCGTCATGCTCCTGTTGCCGTTCTCATCCCAGATCGTGACGCTCAACCCATCTTCGCTTACTCGGCGCTTCCGTTGTCCGTCAGGCAACGATGCGAAGCGTCCCCTGGTCATGCGGTGCCCTCTCCGCAGTCAATTTCCGGAAGAACGCCCTCGTGGCGAGAGTGCAGCGCCTCGTACACGGACTTGAACGTTGCCTCCCTGAAGATGTTGACGCCACGGAGGCCCTTCACCGCTAGCAGGTACGCATCCATCGTCGTTTGTAGGTCTCGATGTCCGAGTTGCCACTGGACGGCTGTGTAGGCGTCCTCGTAACGGCTTGGGCTGTAGACGGCGGGCGGCGAACCGAGCTCTTCGTCGATTACCCGATGCCACGCGATGAGCCAATTCAGAGCGAATGAGTACCTCAAAGTCTTAGCTGTGGGGTACGGGACTCCTCCTGTGAAACCAGCAGCCTTGCAGACGATGTCCCATCTTTCGGTTGCTCGCTGAATGACTTTGATCATGTTGCGCTGATCAGCGGGTAGTCCGCTCTCGGTGAGCCAAATCATGGCTGGTTCCCAGCCATCATCTGTCTCCGCCAGTAGCCATTGGCGGGCTGGTCCTCGAACTTCGTCATGGCTCACCCAGGTCCTGCGACCGTCGATCTGGACCTCAAGCTTGCCTCGTTTGACTCGGTAATCCGTGATTTTGTGCCATCTTGGGTCGCGGTAGTGGCCGTGTCGTCGCCCCAACGCGACTGCTCTCCGTCGATCTTGCTGGACGTATCGTCTGAGGAGCCCATCGACAAGCCACGGCATGACAATGGTTCGCGATCGCCCATTCTTTGTGATCGAGCCAGGAATCCGCATCTCTGCGAACGCATTTGGGTCTTTTCTAGGCAACTCCAACGTTAGTAGGAGGCTCGTTTCTCCTTCGCGCGTGCCACAGAAGTAGACCGTCTCGACAAATGTGGCGTTGCGCTGCGTATTCCGACCGCGGAAAGACTGGTCTTCCCCCGCGCCCACGATCTTCCCTGCCCTGGTGGTCTTTACCGCGTATCCCCTGAGCGCCACATTGGACCAGAGCCGGAAGGTCTCGGGCTCAATCCAATCGACGCGGTGAATGCGGGCGTTCTTGCTCCTCCAACCACCTGCCTTGGCGTGGGTGGTGTTGTCCTCGCTCTTGGATTTGAGTCCCGGTCCAAACTCTTCGAGGGGGTTCTCTGCTGTGTACTTCTTTTTCACCGCCCACCTGAAGAAGAGTGACAGCGCTGCGACCTCCTTGTTCCATGTCGCACCGCTGATGGATTTCTCATTCCTGATCGGGTCGGTGCGCCAGTCCTTCCACTCGAGAAGGTCGTTGACGTCCATCTCGTGGAGCGCTTTCGGAAAGGCACGGCTTGCGAGCCATCTAATGACCGGGGGGTAGACAGTCGCATAGGTGGCCCGCGTGCCTTGCGTCAGCCGCGGCCAGCGGGAGGTCCGCAGGAACTCGGTGAAGACGCGTTCTGTCCGGTATCCCTCTGGATCAGCGTGAAGCCGGACCAGGTCAATGATGACGGGTGTGCCGGGCCTAATGCCTGCTTTGGTTTCCAGTTCCTCGAGTGAATCGAACCAGGCCAGTTCGGGCAGAAAGTGCGGTTGAGCGGAGGGGCTGCCGCCGGAGAGCACCGTCAGCCATCTGCCGCTCATGACACCTCTTCTGTCGGGCGGTGAATCGAGCTCGAACAATACTTCTAATGTCTACAGAAGCCCTGCTGCATGAGGTGGCACATCATCTGTGCGGTGGT
>JAULZL010000108.1:0-17820 GCA_032117355.1 Candidatus Nanopelagicales bacterium | reverse complement strand
TCGATGACGCCGGACTCGGTCATTTCCAGGAAAAGGTCATTTCCCTCACGGGTGCGCTCGCCCACTCCGGCGAACACCGAGACGCCGCCGAAGTTCTCCGCGACTCGGTAAATCATCTCCTGGATGAGGACGGTCTTGCCGACGCCCGCGCCCCCGAAGAGGCCAATCTTGCCGCCCTTGACGTACGGCGTGAGCAGGTCGATGCACTTGATGCCGGTCGCGAAGACCTCAGTCTTGGATTCCAGCTGATCGAAGGGCGGCGCCTGGCGGTGGATGCTCCAGCGATCCCGGATCTCCAGGGAGGACTCCGGCACGTCCAGCGGGATACCGAGGGTGTTCCAGACATGACCCTTGGTCACGTCACCCACCGGCACGGTGATCGAGTTGCCGGTGTCGCGAACGGCTGCGCCGCGGACGAGTCCGTCGGTGGGCTGCATGGAAATGGCACGCACCATGTTGTCGCCGATGTGCTGGGCGACCTCGAGGGTGAGCATGCGGTCGTCACCCTCGCTGAAGGAGACATCCACCTGCAGCGCGTTGTAGAGCTCAGGCATGGCCTCGACGGGGAACTCCACGTCGACGACGGGGCCGGTGACCCGGGCGACACGTCCGACGCCGGTTACGGTCTCGGGGCTAGCGGTCATGGTTGTCCTTCTCCTATGCGCTCAGCGCGTCGGCGCCGCCGACGATCTCGCTGATTTCCTGGGTGATCTCGGCCTGGCGGGCCTGGTTTGCCTGACGGGTCAAGGAGCGGATGAGCTCCTCGGCGTTGTCTGTCGCAGATTTCATTGCTCGCCTACGAGCAGCATGCTCGGACGCGGCGGACATGAGCAGCGAAAGATAAACGGTCTGATCGATATAACGCGGTAGCAAGCCGTCGAGCACGGCCTCCGGCCCGGGTTCGAACTCGTACAGCGGGAAGGGCATGCCGGAGTCCTTGGTCACGACCTCGTCAACGACCTCCAGGGGCAGCACGCGCCGCACCCGTGCCTGCTGGGAGCCCATGTTGAGGAAGTGCGTGTAGACGAGATGGATCTCATCCACACCACCCTCATCGATGGGAGTCAGGAAGGCCGCCAACAAATCCTCGCCAATGCGCTTGGCATCGGCATAGGTGGGCTGGTCGGTGAATCCGGTGTACTCCCCTGCCATCGTCCGATTGCGGAAACGGTAGAAGGACACTCCCTTACGGCCCACCACGTACGGCACCACCTGCATGCCCTTCTCGGTGAGAGTCCGGGTCAGGCCCTCCGCCTCCTTGATGGCATTCGAGGAGTAGGCGCCCGCGAGTCCGCGATCGGCGGTGATCACCAATACGGCTGCCCGCTTGGTGTTCTCCGCCTTCGACATCAAGGGGTGCTTGCGCACGTCCGTCGCATGGCTAGCGGCCGCCGAGATGGCAGCGTTCAGCTGGATGAGGTACGGCTCGGACGCAGCAAGGCGCTGCTGGGCCTTCACGATGCGCGATGAAGCGATGAGCTCCATCGCCTTCGTGATCTTCTTGGTCGCCTGCACGGAGCGGATGCGCCGTCGGTAGACCCGTAGTTGTGCGCCCATGGACTAGCCCCGGACCGCCCGCTTGATCTGGGTCGGGTCGATGTCTTCCTCGGCCACCGCGTCGACCGGCTCGTCATTGACCAGCAGCGTCCCCGAACTGGTGGTGAACTGCCTCTTGAAGGCCGCAATCGCCGCCTCCAGGACTGCAATCGAGTCATCAGACAGATCGGTGGTCGACCTGATGGCCTCCATCACCTCCGGCTTGTTGCGTGCAATGTGATCGAGGAACTCACCGTCGAATCGACGGATGTCCTCGACCGGAACGTCATCAAGTTGTCCGGTCGTTCCCGACCACACGGAGATGACCTCACGCTCCATCGACTGGGGCTGGTACTGGGGCTGCTTGAGCAACTCGACCAGTCGCGCACCGCGCTCGAGCTGGGCCTTTGATGCGGCATCCAGATCAGAGCCGAACGCCGCGAAAGCCTCCAGCTCACGGAACTGCGCCAGGTTCAGCCGCAGGCGACCAGCAACCTTCTTCATCGCCTTGGGCTGAGCCGAGCCACCGACGCGCGACACCGAGATACCGACGTTGATTGCCGGGCGGACACCAGAGTTGAAGAGGTCCGACTCGAGGAAGCACTGCCCGTCGGTGATCGAGATGACATTCGTCGGGATGTAGGCAGAGACGTCATTGGCCTTGGTCTCGATGACCGGCAGACCCGTCATCGATCCTGCCCCGAGCTCATTCGAGAGCTTTGCGCAGCGCTCGAGGAGACGACTGTGCAAGTAGAAGACGTCTCCCGGGTACGCCTCGCGACCCGGGGGGCGGCGGAGCAGCAGCGAAACCGCACGGTAGGCCTCAGCCTGCTTGGAGAGGTCGTCGAACACGATCAGGACATGCTTGCCCGCGTACATCCAGTGCTGGCCAATCGCCGAGCCGGTGTAGGGAGCCAGGTACTTGAAGCCGGCCGGATCGGAGGCGGGGGCCGCAACGATGGTGGTGTACTCCATCGCGCCGTACTCCTCGAGCGCGCCCTTGACCGACGCAATCGTCGAGCCCTTCTGCCCGATAGCCACGTAGATGCAGCGCACCTGCTTGCTCGGATCCCCGGACTTCCAGTTCTCACGCTGGTTCAGAATGGTGTCCAGGCAGACAGCGGTCTTGCCGGTCTGCCGGTCGCCGATGATCAACTGACGCTGACCGCGCCCAATGGCGGTCATGGCGTCGATCGCCTTGATGCCGGTCTGGAGCGGCTCCTTGACCGGCTGACGCTGGACGACAGTTGGTGCCTGCAACTCAAGGGCGCGGCGGCCTTCGGCTGCAATCGGGCCCAGGCCGTCGATCGGATTGCCCAGCGGGTCGACGACGCGACCCATGAAGGCATCGCCCACCGGAACGGACAGCACCTCTCCCGTACGGCGGACCGCCTGGCCCTCCTCGATGCGCGAGCCGTCGCCGAGCAGCACGACGCCGATTTCCCGAACATCCAGGTTCAGGGCCAGGCCCAGCAGGCCGCCCTCGAACTCAAGAAGCTCATTGGTCATCGCGGAGTGGAGGCCCTCAACTCGGGCAATTCCGTCACCGGTCTCGATGACGCGACCAACCTCTTCACGGGCGGTCGTCGGCGAGTAAGCGGCGACGTTCCGCTCGATCGCATCCCGGATCTCTTCCGGCCGGATCGTCAGCTCCGTCATTGCGGCCCTGCTCTCTTTCTCGGCCCGCCTGTCGGCGGGGAATTCACGTGGTTGTGGCGTGTGCTGCTCTGTTAGCCGAGGACGACTCGGCGGGCTTGCTCAAGCTTGGCGGAGATGGTGCCGTCGATGACTTCGTCGCCTACCTTCACGTACGCGCCCCCGAGGACACTCGGGTCGACAGCGATATTCAGCCGGACCGTACGGCCCTTCAGCCGCGACAGCACCTCGGCAAGCCGCCGCTCCTGGGTTGCATCCATCGGCGCGGCGACCCGCACCTCCGCAACAACCCGATCACGCTGCCGGGCAGCGAGGTCTCCGAGGCCGTCCACGACGGAGTCGATCCGCCTGCCGTGAAGATGACCAACGGAGTACTCGAGCACCTGCTGGGTTGCCGCCGTGCTCCGGCCTCTCAACAGGTCTTGCACGATTGCAGCCTTGGTCGCTGCCGACTGGGCGGGAGCGGTCAGGGCCATCTGGAGCTCCGGAGATTGATCGAGGGTGCGACCGAAGCGGAAGAGTTCCTCCTCTGTGGCGTCCAGGGATCCATCAGCCTCAGCCACGGTGAAACAAGCCTGGGCCGCCAGGGACTCAATTGCCATCACGAGATCCTGGTCGTTCGACCAGCGCTCTGTCACGACTCCACGGAGGACATCCACCGCAAGCCCGCTCACCCTTGTCTGAAAGACGTCTTGGACGAGTCCGGCGCGCACCTGCGTCAACTGACCGGAGTCAGCCAGCGCATTGCGCAACTGAAGCTCCTCACCCAGCAGGTTCGCGATGGCGAACAACTCGCCAGCCAGCCCACCGAAGCCGACCTCCTGGCGACGTGCATCCAGGGCGTCCGACTGACGGGAGAGGGAATCGCGACTTGCTCCAAGCATCAGCGCGCTGCCTGCCGCTCGAGATCGGCAAGGAAGTCATCCACCGTCTGGCGAACGCGCGCGTCATCGCTCAGTGCCGTCCCAACCACCTTGCCGGCCAGCGTGACCGCCAGCTCGCCAACCTGTCGGGTCAATTGCGATGTCGCCTGGGCACGATCGGCAGCCATCTGCTGCTCGGCCGCCGTGGTCACCTGCTGCGCCGCCGTCCGAGCCTCATTGCGAGCCTCATCGATCATGGCAGCCCGATCCGCCTGGGCTTGAGTCCTGATGCCAGCCGCCTCCTCGCGAGCCTCGGCGAGCTGCGCCTTGTACTCCTCGAGTACGCGCTGAGCCTCGGACTGTGCCTCCTCGGCCCGCTTGATGCCACCCTCGATGACATCGGCTCGCTCATCGAGAGTCTTCTTGATGTTCGGCAGCGCGAGCTTGGCAAGCGCACCAAAGACGATCAGGAAGGCGATGATGCCAATGATCAACTCATCAATCGGCACCGCGAGGACGGACGGCATCTCTTCGCCACCCTCTCCGCCAGCGGCGGAGACCGCGGCCTGCACCGCAGCTATTGCATTCATCACGACTGTGACCTTCCTACGTCAGTCGGTTGGCTAGTACCGCGCAGCGGCCCGAATCACGGTCCGAAGACGAAGGGAACGACGAAGCCGATGAGCGCGAGCGCCTCGGCGAGCGCGAAGCCCAGCAGCATGTTCTGACGGATGATGCCGTAGGCCTCAGGCTGGCGGGCAATGGCCTGAACGCCCTGCCCGAAGATGATGCCGATGCCGATGCCCGGGCCAATCGCGGCGAGGCCGTAGCCAAGCGAGCCGATGGATCCGGTGAGTTCCGCGAGGAGCGACATGTCGTTTCCTTTACTTGTCCGGGCCGACGGGCGATCCGTCGGTCAGGGGGTTCGTGGTGCCCGCCGGAGGGCGGGCAGTCGTCATATTCAGTTGTGTCCGTGCATTTCGATCAGTGCTCTGCGTGCAGCGCACCGCTGATGTAGACCGCGGCGAGCAGGGTGAAGATGTAGGCCTGAAGCGCCTGGATCAGCACCTCGAAGCCCGTCAGCGCCACCGTCACCGCGAAGGACGCGACCGATCCGAGGATTCCGATGACACTCGCACTGATCAGGTAGAAGGTCGCCACGCTGAAGGAGGCGATGAGCAGGTGGCCGGCGAACATGTTCGCGAACAGACGCACCGAGTGGGTAAAGGGCCGGACGATGATGTTCGAGATGAACTCGATCGGCGCGAGCAGCAAGTACATCGCCTTCGGCACGCCGGGTGGGAACATCATGTTCTTGAAGAACGGGATGAAGCCCTGGCGATAGATGCCAAGCGGAACCCAGGTCAGGTAGACGATGAGGGCAAAGGCCACGGGGATGGCGAAAATCGAGGTCACCGGGATCTGGGCTCCGGGGACGATTCCCATGAAGTTGAGCATCCAGATCATGAAGAAGAAGGTGAAGAGGAAGGGGACGAATCGATCGCCTTCCTTGCCCATGGCCTCGCGTGCAATGCCATCCCGGATGAACAGGTAGCCCATCTCACCCACGTTCTGCGCACCACGTGGGACCAACTTGGGTGCGCGGAAGGCGTACGTGAAGAAGCCGATGATAAGCAGGCTAACGAGGAACAGCAGGATCGTGACCTTGGAGATGTTGAAGGTCAGGCCACCGATGGCGAAGGTTGCCACGGCATCGAACTGGAAGATCTCCGCGCCTGGCGCAGGAAATCCGCACCCGGACATCAGGTGGCAATCCAAGCCCCCGGACGCGCGAATCACATCTGCGGACAACGCGACCCTCCCAGCGTGCTCACGGCACCCTCACTTCCCCATCAGCCTTGCGCCCGGAGGTCTCCTGACGATTCAGGCTCGTGAAGACCAGGTAATACGACAATGCCAATCCGACGATTGCACCGGTCGCCATCAGCGCCGGGCCATGTCCGACCCACTGCGACAGCAACCAACCCAGGCCGGTGTAGAGCAGAAGCCCTGCGGCGATTCGGCTGACGATGCTCCAAGCAGAGTCGGCCATCCCCCTCGACGAATCAGGTGGTAACGACCTTTTTACCGAGCCCGAACGGTACCACCCGGCGGGCCTACCCCAACTGTGGGGGGCGCTCACGATGACGACCCCGGGTCGACGTACAGCACCTTGGTCCGAGAGAAGACCCACACCTCCGCAATCGTCCACGCGATGGTGCATGCGACCACCGTCGCGGCAAAGACCTTGGTGTCGAACAGCGTCGTCCCGGCGAACAGGATGATGAAGACGAAGAGCACGCCGATCTTCACCAGGTAGATCGTCAGCGCAACTGTCATGGCCATCTGCGGGTTGTTGCGCAGGACATTGCCCAGCACGACCTGGCCGATTGAAAAGAAGGCGAGGACGAGAACGGTTGCGGCAATTGCACCAAGCGCACCCTTGGTTCCCGTGAGCAATCCGGCGACAACGGTCGCAGCCGTGCCCACGATCAGGGCCAGGGCACCCGCCCGGCGGAGAATCAACCCGTCAATGGACGAGGCTGCTGAAGGTGTGTCGTCCATTGGCACGAAAGGACGCTATCGCACCGGGACCAAAGCCCCCAATTGAGATCGAGTGCGGTTGCTCACGTCGGCATCCTGCCGGTGAGGAGATAGTGCTCCGCTAGCCGTCCGTGCCGGTTCGAAGTGGACGAACCTCAGCGAGGGCGGCCTTCGAAGGCCTCCGCACCGCGAGCAGGATTAGTGCCAGGCCGATGACGAATCCCGCCGCAGCGACCGGCATCGGGAAGAAGGCCAGGGCGACGGCAGTTCCGGCGACCAGTCCCGTCCATGCGTACATCAGCAGGACCGCACGGGACTGCGAGTGCCCCATCTCAAGAAGCCGATGGTGAAGGTGCTGCTTGTCCGGCGCGAACGGATTGCGGCCGGCCCTGGTGCGCCTGATGACGGCAAGGAAGAGATCGACGAGCGGCACCGCCATGACGGCGACCGGCAGGATCACCGGAAGGAGTGCGGGAAGCAGGGTGGGGCCAGCCACCGCACTCGGGTCGATCTGGCCGGAGAGGGTGATAGTTGCGGACGCCAACAGCAGGCCGAGCATCATTGATCCGGTATCGCCCATGAAGATGCGCGCCCGATAGGAGTTGTGCGGGAGGAAACCCAGGCACATCCCGACAAGGAGGACGGACACCAGGGTGGCCAGCGTCGCCCGCTCGACCCCCACCTCGACCGACAGCAGGTACGAGTATGCAAAGAAGGCACCGGCCGCCACCGCGACGATCCCGGCGGCGAGGCCGTCGAGGCCGTCGACGAAGTTGATGGCGTTGATGCTCACCAGGACGATGAGGACGGTGAACAGCACGCTCGTCAAGGGATCCAGCACGAAGGTTCCCCCGACAGGGAGCCAGATGACCGCGATGCCCTGCAGGGCCATCAGCCCCGCAGCGAGGACCTGCCCCGCCAGCTTCACCGGCGCATCCAGGCCCCACTTGTCGTCAACCACGCCGAGCAGCACGATCACCGCAACCCCGGAGAGCAGGGCGATCGGCGCATCACCTGTCTCGAAAACGACGCCCATCATCGGCAACTTGCTGGCCAGGAGGAGCCCGGCCAGCAGCCCGAGCAGCATGGCCAGGCCACCCAATCTGGGGGTCACCTGAGCATGTACGTCACGATCGCGAACCTCGGCCATGAAGCCAAACCGCACAGCCACCCGCTCGACGATGGGAGTCGTCAGGTAGGTGACCGCGGCAGCCGCCAGCAGGCACAGGAGGTATTCGCGCATCGGCCGTCAGCCCCTCGGGTAGGCCGGGTGCGCACCGACCAGGGCCGTAACGTCCTTGGTCACCTCGCCAGTATCCGTCCCGTGCTCATCGCGTACCGCTCGTCCGATGAGGCCAGCAATCGTGCGCATGTCGTCCTCGGTCATCCCCTGGGTCGTCACGGACGGGGTGCCCACGCGGATTCCCGATGCCACCGCAGGAGGCTGCGGGTCATAGGGAATGGCGTTCTTGTTCAGGGTGATCCGGGCTGCATCGCATCGCTGCTCGGCTTGAGTCCCCGTCACGCCCAGCGCCTGCAGATCGATCAGGGCGAGGTGGGTGTCAGTACCGCCGCTCACCGGGCGCATTCCCTCGGCCGCGAGGCCCGCAGCCAGGGCCTGGGCGTTCACGATGACCTGCCGGGCGTACTGCTGGAACTCCGGGGTCGATGCTTCCTTCAAGGCGACCGCCTTCGCTGCAACGGCATGCATGAGCGGGCCACCCTGCATCATCGGGAACACGGCCTTGTCGATCTTGGCCGCGTGCTCCGCGCGACACAGGATCATCCCGCCGCGCGGTCCGCGCAGGACCTTGTGAGTGGTGAACGTCACCACGTCGGCGAAGGGGACCGGACTTGGGATCGCCTTGCCTGCGACCAGCCCGATGAAGTGGGCTGCATCGACCATCAGGATGGCGCCGACCTCGTCGGCGATCGACCGGAAGGCGGCGAAGTCGATGAGCCGTGGGTACGCGGTCGCCCCGCAAATGATCATCCGCGGCCGGTGCTCCAGGGCCAGGGAGCGCACCTCGTCATAGTCGATCACCTCGGTGTCCTGACGGACTCCATATGACACGACGTTGAACCACTTGCCGGAGAAGTTGACCTTCGATCCATGGGTCAGGTGCCCGCCGTGCGGCAGGCTCATTGCCAGGACAGTCTCCCCTGGCATGAGGAATGCCCCGTAGGCCGCGATATTCGCGCTCGCACCGCTGTGGGCTTGAAGGTTGGCATGTTCGGCGCCGAAGAGTTCGATTGCCCGGGCGATGCCGATCTCCTCAGCAACGTCCACCTCGGAGCAGCCCCCGTAGTAGCGCTTGCCCGGGTACCCCTCGGCGTACTTGTTGCTGAGGGTCGAGCCAAGGGCGGCAAGGACCGCCGGAGACGTGAAGTTCTCACTGGCGATCAGCTGCAGTCCCCCGCGCAGGCGATCCAGCTCGCCGAGGATGACAGCGGCGATCTGCGGGTCCTCCGCCTGCAGGGCCCCGAAGTCCGGCCCCCAGAATGGCGTCTCGTTCATGCGACTCCTCGTCCACAGTGCTGCGCCGTACGCCAGTTGCTCGACTGACGTGCCCGAACTCTACTTTCGATCCTCCAGCTGACCCGGCGACGCCTCGCGCAGATCCGGGCAGATCTCGCGAATGACGTCGGCCGATACCGCACCTGCCCTCTGCAGGAGCGGGGTCGGTCCGGTTACGTCGACGATGGTGCTGAGGTCTCCTTCCGCATCGAGGTCCCCCGCGTCCAGGATGACGGCAAACACCTCCCCCAGCTGCTCGACCGCGTCATCGACGGTCGAGGCGCTCGCCAAGCCGGCCCGGTTGGCACCGGTGGCTACGAGTGGGCCGGTCAGCTCAAGGAGTGCCAGGGCCACTGGATGCAGGGGCATTCGCACGGCAAGGGGCAGATCAGGCGGTAAATCCCAGGCCAGGGTTGGCTGCGGTGAAACGAGCAGGGTGAGCGCACCCGGCCAGAAGGCCGTCATCAGGTCTCGGGCCACCATCGGAACCGTGGCAATTCCCAGCACCGTCGAGGCTGACGGGACCATCACCGGAAGCGGCACGGACCGAGGATGTCCCTTGGCCTGGCGCACCGCCGTCACGCCCGCGACCGAGAAGGCGTCCGTTGCGATGGCGTAGACGGATTCCGTCGGCATGAGGACGAGACCGCCCCGGCGAGCTGCACTCGCAGCCGCCTGGATTCCGCGCCGACGCCCCTCGCGTTCAGCGCAGTCAACCCTCAGCATTCGACCCTCCGTGAGAACAAGGCCGTCCTAGGCCCGACGAGCCATCGTGAACCGGGGCAGGCCGTTCAGATCGATCCGGTCATTCACCTGAGTCCACATCGGACTGCCGATGGACACGCCCGTGGCCTCCCGCAGCTCCTCATCCGAAACGACCGACCGCAGCAGACCGGGGACCCCCGCCGCACCTGCAGCCGGCCCCTGCACATCTGCATGCTCGATGACGAGAAGCCCGCCTGGCCGGAGCAGAATTGCCGCCGACCGGACGACCTCGCGAACCACATCGAGTCCATCGGCTCCACCGAACAGGGCCATCGGCGGCTCATGGTCCCTGACCTCCGGCTCACGCGGCACCATCTGATCCGGAATGTAGGGCGGATTCGACACCACCACGCAGGCCCGTCCAGCCAGGAAGGCCAGCGGCCCACCCGCCTCAGCAACGCCGCGCACCCCCGCGTGCACGATCTCCAGGCTGGAGCCGACAGCATCCATGGCGGACCGGTTCGCCATGGCATTTCGCTTCGTCCATACGAGAGCCTCATCGGACAACTCGACCGCGTACACCTGCGACTGGCCGACCTCACTTGCCATCGACAGGGCGATGGCACCGCTTCCCGAACATAGGTCCACCGCGACTCGATCACCCACGGACGCCTCGGCAAGTTCTCGAATGCCCGCCTCGACGACCAATTCAGTCTCCGGTCGCGGAATGAAGACTCCCGGACCGACCTCGATGTCAAGGCGCCGAAACCCGGTGCTTCCGATCAGGTGCTGAAGCGGAACCCGGGAGAGCCGCCGCGAAACCAGGTACTCGATGCCCACGCGCTGCTCATCAGTGACCGGGTCATGCAGGAAGAGGCGGCCGCGGGTCGTCCCCAGCACGTGGGCCACGATCACCGAGGAGTCCACGCTCGGTGACGGGACCCCGGCCGCTGATAGTCGCCTCTCCGCATCGACGAGCACATCGCGAACCGTCACGCGGGCGCCAGTGGTGACGTCCGCGCCGGCATCTCCGATCACCCCCGGTGATCTGCGGAGTAGTCGCTCGTCACTCACGGGCTCTCACGCACCCGGGTCCACGGCCGACAGACGCGCCTCGTTGTCAGCTTCGAGGCAGGCTTCGATGACGGCATCGAGATCACCGTCCAGGATCTGGTCGAGATTGTGGGACTTGAACCCGACCCGGTGATCGCTAAGCCGATTCTCGGGGAAGTTGTACGTTCGAATGCGCTCACTGCGGTCCACCGTGCGCACCTGCAGGCGCCGGGCATCGGAAGCGGCGCTGGCCGCTGCCTCCTGCGCAGCCGCGAGCAGCCTGGCTCGCAGGATGCGCATGGCCTGCTCCTTGTTCTGCAACTGACTCTTTTCGTTCTGACAGGAGACGACCACCCCGGTGGGCAGATGCGTGATTCGCACGGCGCTATCGGTGGTGTTGACGCTTTGACCACCAGGTCCGGAGGATCGGTAGACGTCGATTCGCAGGTCATTGGGGTCGATCACCACGTCGACCTCCTCCGCCTCGGGGAGGATCAGCACCCCCGCAGCGGAGGTATGGATGCGGCCCTGGGACTCGGTCACCGGCACTCGCTGGACCCGGTGCACTCCTCCCTCGAACTTCAGTCGGGCGTACGGTGCCGTCCCCGGCGTCGGGGCCCCCTTCGCCTTCACGGCGAGAGCCACGTCCTTATACCCGCCCAGATCAGACTCCACGGCATCGATGATCTGCGTTGACCAGCCGCGCCGCTCGGCGTATCGCACGTACATCCGAAGCAGGTCGGCCGCGAAGAGGGCGGACTCTTCGCCACCCTCCCCCGCCTTCACTTCAACGATCACGTCGTTGTCATCGAGGGGATCGCGCGGCAGTAGAAGGGCGGTGAGTCGATCAGCAGCGACTCGCTCCCGGTCGACCAAGCCGGGGAGCTCTGCAGCGAAGGACTCGTCATCCGCTGCGAGTTCCCGCGCTGCGGCCGCATCGTCGGCCAGGGCAGACCACTCGCGGTAGGCCGCGATCACCGGGCCCAATTGGGCGTATCTCCGTCCCAGTTGCCGAGCTGCGGTCTGATCAGCGTGGATGGCCGGGTCGGCTAGCCGACTCTCGAGATCCTCGTACTCCGCCACAAGGTCCGCGCAGGCCTCGAACATGAGCACTCCATCCCGGTCGCGTCCATCACGCGAGCATGAGCCAATCATCACGTCAGGTAAAACAGCTCGGGCGCCGGTCGGGGATCGGCCGCGCGACGGGGGAGACACGCGGCCGATCCCGGGCCGGCGCCCGGGCGGTGAAGCTACTTCGAATCAGCCTTCTTGCCGTAGCGGGTCTCGAACTTGGCGACCCGGCCTCCGGTATCGAGGATCTTCTGCTTGCCAGTGTAGAACGGATGGCACTGCGAACAAACGTCCGCGTGAATTTGACCGTTCTTTGCCGTGCTACGCGTGGTGAACGTACTGCCACACGTGCAGGTCACGGTGGTCTCCGCGTACGCGGGATGAATATCGGGCTTCACTGGCCTTCTCCTCCATGGGCCCGGGTCGGCCGGGCGCGGATCGCACCGCCGTGAACCGGAGGACCGAAGTATGCCATCCAGTCCGCCCATCCTGAAATCGGCACCATTGCCCGGTTCCAGGGCGGCCGGTGGCACCGGTCCTTGTCCGGCAGCGGCCTTGACCAGCCCAGTCAAGCGGCCGATCACTGCCGAGCACCTGCATGGCACCTAGTCGTCGTCTGACGAGCCCGGGCCAGACGGGGTGGTCTTCTGCACCTGCAGCATGAACTCGTAGTTTGTCTTGGTCTCGCGCAACTTTGTCAGAAGCAGTTCGATCGACTGCTGCTGGTCCAGTGCGTGTAGGACGCGTCGTAACTTCCAGACAATCTTGAGTTCCTCGCCTGACATGAGCAGCTCCTCTTTACGGGTTCCGGACGCGTCGACGTCCACCGCAGGGAAGATGCGCTTGTCAGCAAGTCGCCGATCGAGCTTGAGCTCCATGTTTCCGGTGCCCTTGAACTCCTCGAAGATGACCTCGTCCATCCGGGATCCCGTCTCGACGAGAGCGGTCGCCAGGATGGTTAGTGAGCCACCATTTTCGATGTTGCGCGCCGCCCCGAAGAAGCGCTTGGGGGGATACAGCGCGGTGGAGTCGACACCACCGGACAGGATGCGTCCTGAGGCAGGAGCCGCAAGGTTGTAAGCGCGGCCGAGCCTGGTCATCGAGTCGAGCAGAACGACGACGTCATGGCCAAGCTCAACGAGCCGCTTGGCTCGCTCGATCGCCAACTCGGCAATGATCGTGTGATCCTCTGCAGGACGATCGAAGGTCGAGGCGATGACCTCGCCCTTGACCGAGCGCTGCATGTCGGTGACTTCCTCAGGTCTCTCGTCGACGAGCACGACCATCAGGTGTGTTTCCGGGTTGTTGGTCACGATTGCATTGGCGATGGACTGCAGGACCATCGTCTTACCCGCCTTTGGCGGGGAGACGATCAGCCCACGCTGGCCCTTGCCAATCGGGGCCACGAGGTCGATGACTCGCGTGGTGAGGTTGCCCGGCTCCGTCTCGAGCCGCAGGCGATCCTGCGGATACAAGGGGGTGAGCTTGGAGAATTCGGGCCGATTCCGCGCGGATTCCACGTCTGATCCGTTGACCGAGTCAATTCGCACCAGCGGGTTGAACTTCTCCTTGCGGTCGCCATCCCGCGGCTGCTTGATCGCTCCGGTGATCGCGTCACCCTTGCGAAGTCCATGTTTGCGAACCAGGGAGAGGGAGACGTATACGTCATTCGAACCCGGCAGGTATCCGCTCGTCCGAACGAAGGCGTAGCTTTCGAGGACGTCAAGGATGCCGGCCACCGGGACGAGGACGTCGTCCTCACTGATCTCCGGCTCGACGTCGCTGTAGCCACCCGGGCGGCGATCCCGACGATCGCGGAAGCGGTCACGCTCACGGCCTCGACGGCGACGGCGACCGTCACTGTCGAAGTCACGATCATTGCGGTCACCGCGGTCGTTGCGACCCTGCTCGCCACGGTCAGGGCGATCGCCGCGATCATTGCGGTCACCGCGATCATTGCGCCCCTGCTCACCACGGTCAGGGCGGTCACCGCGATCATTGCGCCCCTGCTCGCCACGGTCCGCACGCTCAGTCCGCTCCGGACGCTCACCGCGATCACTACGGCCCTGCTCACCACGACCCTGCTCACCACGGTCCGCACGCTCAGTCCGCTCCGGACGCTCACCGCGATCACTACGGCCCTGCTCACCACGACCCTGCTCACCACGGTCGGAGCGCTCCGGGCGCTCACCGCGAGCCGGGCGCTCACCGCGACCGGCTCGGACATTGTCCGAACTCGACTGGTCTGTCGCATCCGTTGGAAGCGTCTGCTGCTCTGGCTCGCCCGTCGGGCGGGGAGCCGCTCGCCTTGCCCTGGTCGAGGTCTTCGCCTCACCCTGGCCGTCGCCGCCTGTTTGGCGGGCCGAGATCGCTGCCACGAGGTCCCCCTTGCGCATCGCACTTGCCCCGGTGATGCCGAGGGTGCCAGCAAGGGTCTTCAACTCGGGCAGGAGCATCGTCGAGATCTTGTCACCGCGCGAGGAACGCGCACCTGACGTGGTTTCAGTCACTAATGATTCCCTTTAACTCGATGGAGCTTCAGGACGGATCCACCGACGCACTCGAGTCGGGGAAGTCGAGTCGAATGTTGAATCGGGGCGGATCGGAATCCCCACGGGAGTACGGCGATCTCGCTATCTCATAAGGCCGAGATCTTCCGACATCTCTGAAGCGACTGCAGCATAACACCGGGGTCTCAACAAAGGTCGGCGGGTACCTCGTGGGCGCCCTGCCCGGCGACCGCACGCCCCTCGACTCGCCACGCGTGCGGAGCAAGGGATCGCACCGTGGCAAGGTCGCCAGCCGAGCCCAGGGCCAGCACTGCCGGCCCAGCTCCAGAGATGGTTGCGGGTATCCCTGCATCACGTAGGCCTTCGACCAGGGCCATGGACTCGGGATACATCGCTCGCCTGGGCCCTTGGTGGAGCCGGTCACGAGTCGCCTCCATGAGAAACGAGGGATCGGAAGACAGAGCGTGAACGAGGAGCGAGGACCTAGCCACGTTGAAGGCCGCGTCCACGAGTGGGACATCCCTCGGTAGTGCTGTTCGTGCCCGAGCGGTTGCCACCTTGGTCACCGGGACGGCGATCACCGGAACAACGTCCGGGTGCACCGCGAGTCGAATGCAGGCTGCCGAGCCGTCCTCGTCCACCCAGGCAAAGGTCAGCGCGCCGAATATCGCCGCCGCCACGTTGTCCGGATGGGATTCCATGGTCACCGCCCACTGCAGGACGTCACTCAGGCTGAATCGCTCCGAGCCGTCCTCGACCAGGGCCCTGGCGAGCATGAGACCGCCCACGATTGCCGCGGCCGAGGATCCAAGTCCGCGGCCATGGGGAATGGAGTTCCCGCAGTGCAGGGTGAATCCGCGCGGCCGGACGCCCATGGCATCGAAGGCAACTGTCATGGCTCGAGCCACGAGGTGGCTTGCATCGCGGGGCAACCCAGCGCTTCCCTCGCCCTCGATCTCGATTCGCACCCCATGCTCATCGGATATCGATGCCCGCAGGGCATCGGTCAGGTCTAGTGCGAGTCCGGCGCAGTCGAAGGCCGGACCGAGGTTGGCGCTGGTGGCTGGCACCAGGACGCAGACCGGCTCACGGCGAAAGGCCATCAGGCCTCGAGCCCAAGGGCCCGCGCTGCCGCCACCGCATCCACCGGGATGACCACCGGGTCGGCGGCGGACTCCAACGCCCACTGAGGGTCCTTCAACCCGTTACCCGTCAGCGTGCACACCACCACTTGCCCGGGATCTAGTGCTCCGGCAGCGTGCGCCTTCAACAGCCCGGCCACGCTCGCGGCACTTGCCGGCTCGCAGAACAGGCCCTCCTTGGCAGCGAGCATCCGGTAAGCCGCGAGGATCTCCTCGTCTGTCACCTCGTCGATCATGCCGCCCGACTCGTCACGCGCTGCTACCGCTTGCTCCCAAGACGCAGGGTTGCCGATACGAATCGCGGTCGCGATGGTCTCCGGGTTCAGCACCGGCGCGCCCCGGACGATCGGTGCGGAGCCAGCCGCCTGAAACCCCCAAAGGCGGGGAGTCGACGCGGCAATTCCATCGCGCGCGTACTCGGTGTATCCGCGCCAGTAGGCGGTGATGTTGCCCGCGTTGCCGACCGGCAGGCAATGGATGTCGGGGGCCCTGCCGAGTTGGTCGACGACCTCGAAGCTTGCCGTCTTCTGCCCTTCAATGCGCGCCGGGTTAACGCTGTTGACGAGGGCGACGGGGTACTCGTCCGAGAGGGCCCGGGCGACAGTGAGGCAGTCATCGAAATTGCCCTCGACCTGGAGCAGGGTCGCCCCGTGGACGACAGCCTGCGCCAGCTTGCCCATCGCGATCTTGCCCTGCGGAACCAGAACGGCGCAGACCATTCCGGCTTTCACCGCATAGGCGGCGGCACTTGCCGAGGTGTTTCCGGTGGACGCGCAGATGACCGCGCGCGCGCCATCCTCGGCAGCCTTTGACATCGCAACCGTCATACCGCGGTCCTTGAACGACCCGGTCGGATTCGCACCGTCGTACTTGAGCCAGACCTCACACCCGACGGTCTCGCTGATCGTGCATGCGTAGACGAGCGGGGTGCCGCCCTCGTGCAGGGTCACGACCGGCGTGGCCTTGCTGACCGGTAGCCGATCGCGGTACTCGTGAATGAGCCCTTGCCATACGTGAGCCATGGCTACGCCCCCGCCTCGCCCTCGACGCGCATGACGCCGAGGACAGCCTTGACCGTGTCGAGTTCGCGGAGTTGCTCGGTTGTCCTGCGGAGTGCTTGATCGGTTGCCCGATGGGTGCGGACGATAAGCCCGGCGTTCTCGCCATGACCATCCTGGCGAACGACCTGGATGCTCACCCCATTGGCAGCGAAGGCCGACGCGATGCTCGCGAGCACACCCGGTCGATCCGCCACGTCGAGATTGACGTAGTAGCGCGTGAGTGCCGAGTCAATAGGAAGGACGGGCAAGTTCGAGTAGGTGCTCTCCCCTGGCCCGACGGACCCGGTGACCCGATTGCGCGCAGCAGTCACAAGATCGCCGAGCACGGCGCTCGCGGTCGGGGCGCCACCAGCTCCACGTCCATAGAACATAACCTCGCCCGCAGACTCCGCTTCGACGAAGACCGCGTTGAAAGCCAGCCGGACTCCCGCGAGTGGGTGCTCGCGGGGAATCATCGTCGGGTGCACCCGGACGATGATCCCCTCCGATGTCGACTCAGCAACGGCCAGCAACTTGATCACAAAGCCCATGTTGCGGGCCGCAATCACGTCGGCCGCCGTTACCTGCGAGATGCCCTCGCAGTGCACGTCCTCGAGGGTGACCCGGGTATGGAAGGCGAGCTCAGCGAGGATGGCTGCTTTCGCTGCGGCGTCGTGACCATCGATATCGAGGGACGGGTCTGCCTCAAGGTAACCGAGTGCAGCAGCTTCGGCGAACACGTCTTCATAGGAGATGCCCTCCTCGTCCATCTTGGTCAGCATGTAGTTGGTGGTTCCGTTGACGATCCCCATCACCTTGGTGACCTTGTCGCCCGAGAGCGACTCCCGAAGCGGCCTGAGCAGCGGGATCGCCCCGGCGACCGATGCCTCAAAGTAAAGGTCGACACCATGCTCTGCGGCTGCCTCGTACAGGGTGGCGCCGTCAGCTGCGAGCAGGGCCTTGTTCGCGGTCACCACGCTAGAGCCGGCCGCCATCGCCGCGAGGATCAGGCTGCGAGCAGGCTCGATACCGCCCATCACCTCGACCACGATGTCCACCCCGCTCGTCGCGACAGCCATGGCATCCGTGGTGATCAAGGCGGGGTCAATACCCGGCCGCGCCTTGGTTGAGTCCTGCACGGCGACCGCGGTGAGGCGAAGGGATGCACCCACCCGGGCACGC
>JAULZL010000107.1:0-2380 GCA_032117355.1 Candidatus Nanopelagicales bacterium | reverse complement strand
GGCCAATCCTGACGGAGCAGCGAGTCAGCAGAGGGGCAATGCCCGCGGCGTGGACCTCAATCGGAACTTCCCAGACTCCTGGCGTCGACAGGGTGCCGGCACTCGCTTGTGGTCAGGGCCCACGCCCGCGAGCGAGCCGGAAACACAGGGTCTGATGGCGTTCCTGCGGAGGGTGAGGCCGGACGCTGTTCTGGTCTTCCACCAGGATTTTGCTGTGGTCGACACAACTCACCGACGCAGCGCCCAGGCAGGACGGCGACTCGCCCAGTGGCTGGGGCTGCCCGCAAGGCCGGTGGGATGCCCGGGGCCCTGCTCAGGGACCTTGACGGGTTGGGTTGACTCCCGACTTGGGGCCGTGGCGCTCACGGTCGAGTTGCCGGGTACCAAGCGGGTCCCGGATGTCGACCGAGCAGCCAATGCCGTCCTGAGCCTGGCCCGATGGCTGGCCGACTAGGCTCACCTTGACCGGTGCAGGCGGCCTTGTCCACAGTCGGTGTGGGCTCCTGGCCCCCGTGACGCGCCTTGGGCGGCGAAGGGAACGTGATGGACGGGGAAAGCGAGGCTGGAGGCCAGTCGGTTCTTGACATCCCCGAACCACCACCGCTCGCAAGTCATGGCCCGGCCCGGGTCATCGCGATGGTGAACCAGAAGGGCGGGGTGGGCAAGACGACGTCAACGGTCAGCCTGGGTGCCGCTCTTGCTGGCTACGGCCGACGCGTCCTGCTCGTGGACTTCGACCCCCAGGGGGCCCTGGCGATTGCCCTCGGAATCAACCCCATGGAGCTTGAGCTCACGGTCTACAACCTGCTGACCCAGCCCGACTGCCAGGTGGGCGACGTGATCATCTCGACGGACCTGCCGATGATGGACCTTCTCCCGAGCAACATCGACCTTTCTGCTGCCGAGCTGCAATTGGTGAGCGAGGTTGGCCGCGAGTTCGCCCTTGGCCGCGCGCTGGAGCCCATCCTCCCCGATTACGACGTCATCCTGATCGACTGCCAGCCATCCCTGGGCCTGCTCACCCTCAACGCCCTGACGGCCAGCCATGACGTGATCGTCCCGATGGAGTGTGAGTACTTCGCGCTCCGGGGAGTCGCACTGCTCATGGACACCATCACCAAGGTCCAGGAGCGCCTGAACCCGAACCTGGCGATCCTGGGTGTCCTCGCAACCATGTACGACCCCCGAACCCTGCACAGCCGTGAGGTGCTCACGACCGTCCGCCAGGCCTTCGGTGATCGAGTCTTCTCCACGGTGATCAATCGAACGATCAAGTTCCCGGATTCTGCGGTGGCCGGCGAGCCGATCACCACCTTCGCACCGGGCAGCATGGGGGCCAATGCGTACCAGCGACTGGCCCGCGAGGTCCTCGCCCGGTGACGGTGTCCACGGGAACGGTCGATTCGCCTGAGGATGGTGCATCTCCCCCCGCGAGAGCAGGTGGATTCTCGGTCAAGGTCGGCGACTTTGAGGGCCCCTTTGACCTGCTTCTCTCGCTGATTTCCAAGCACAAGCTTGAAGTCACCGAGTTGGCCCTGCACCTCGTGACGGATGAGTTCATCGGCTACATCCGGGAAAAGGGCAATGAATGGGAGCTGGACGAAGCCAGCAGCTTCCTCGTGGTCGCGGCAACCCTGCTGGATCTGAAGGCCGCTCGCCTTCTGCCCAGCGGGGAAGTTGAGGACGAAGAGGACCTGGCACTCCTCGAGGCTCGGGATCTGCTCTTCGCCCGCCTTCTGCAATACCGGGCTTTCAAGGAGATCGCGGCACTCTTCGCGGATCGCATGGCGCGAGCGAGCCGACAGGTCCCACGGACCGTTGGCCTTGAACCGCACTTCGCGGCGCTCCTGCCCGAGGTCCTCATCGGACTCGGGCCCGACCAGTTCGCTGCACTCGCGGCCAGAGCCCTGGCGCCAAAGCCGACCGCTGAGGTGTCGATCGCACACATTCACATGCAACAGGTCAGCGTGCGTGAGCAGGCAGCTGTCTTGGTGGATCGCCTGCGCCGGCAACGAACGGCGACATTTCGATCGCTGATCGCTGACTGCGATTCGACCCTGCTTGTGGTGGGCCGCTTCCTAGCCCTGCTCGAGTTGTACCGCGAGGCCGTCGTGGCATTCGAGCAGATCACCCCGTTGGGGGACCTGACGATTCGCTGGACGGGCGCCGACGACGGTGAGGTCGAGGTCACTGACGAGTTTGATGCCGAGCGTGAGGTCGATCGAACATCGGAGGGGCCGCAGGGCTCCGGACTCTCCACTTCCCCCGATGCTGACCTTGTCGAGCTACCCCATGATGAGTCGAGGCTGTTGTGATGAGCGAATCCCCCCACGAGACATCGGATGATCAGGCCTCACCCGAATGGCAGCAAGCGCCTGGT
>JAULZL010000106.1:423-1513 GCA_032117355.1 Candidatus Nanopelagicales bacterium | reverse complement strand
CATCGTCAGGAACACCGGCCGGATCCGGCTTGAACCCCCACGGACCGCCCAGCGCGCCCCCAGCCATCCGCCGACGACCTGTCCCGAAGCCATGGCCAGTCCGACGCCGAATCGCACATGTCCGGTGGCCACGAAGACGGCGAGCGACGCGAGGTTGCTCGTGAGGTTCATGGCCTTGGTGTATGCGGTGGCCCGGAGCAGGTCGCGTCCGAGCACCACGACGCAGGCCACCGTCCAGAAGGACCCGGTCCCGGGACCGAACACGCCATCGTAGAATCCGAGGAGGAGTCCGAAGAGCAGGCCAAAGCGTTTGCCCAAGAAGGCTCAGCCGCATGCAATCGAAAGGTTGAGTTGCGGCCGCTATTGGGTGACTGAGTTGCCGGATGTTCGTTCACACCAAGCACCTTTCCTACGACTTGATGGGTCGGACCTCCTGGGGCCAGCCGCAGGCCTGCGCGACCTTGCCGGCCCAGAACGCGGCCGCGTCTTCGTCGACCACGTCGATGATGGTCATGCCGCCGAGGTACTCGTCGGTGCGGCGGTATGGCCCTGACGTGATCAAGATCTCCCCGCTTGTCGCGTCGGCGCTGAATGCGGCGTCGAGTTCCTCCACCAATCCGCCGGCGAACACCAGAACGCCTGCGGAACGCATCTCATCCACGACCGCGCGCGCCAACGGCCCGCGACTGTTGAACCAATCAGGTGTGTGGTCTCCGACCCACTGCTGATTGAAGAAGACGATGTACTGGGGCATGTTGGCTCCTCTGGGGTGACCAAGGGTACCCACGAGCGGAGTGACATCCCCGCCCCTGAGCCTGTCGCCATGTGAATCGCTGCAAAGGCTGATGATGGTCCGCATAGCTGGGCGGCGACTGGCGGAAATCATGACAGTGACCCGCCACTTCCGGCTGACACCTGGACAGCCGCGCGGCGTATCTCCCCCATCAAGGTGTCGGTGCGTAGTTCGCCCTCGAGGCACACAAGCACGCGGGCCGGGGCTCAACCGGCTGATTGAGTCGACGTTGCCTAGGAATCAACCATTTGCCAGGGCCGGATCATGTTGCGCTTTGCCAGTGCGATGAGCCAACCG
>JAULZL010000106.1:0-413 GCA_032117355.1 Candidatus Nanopelagicales bacterium | reverse complement strand
TCGCGGTCCTGCTTACGAACTGCACTCAGCTCTCATACGACAAGGACGTGCGGTTCGAGGCAACGGCATTGCCGATGAATCCGGTGGCTCATCGAAGGCTGGCGCAGTCCGCTACTGGCCGGAGCGACGGTGGACTACCCGCTGATCGTTGGCGTTCATCGGTCTGCCTCGAAGGGGAAACGTCAAACCCGAATCATGACCAGGCGGCGTGGCGGGTGGCTACGCGGAATTGGTTGCCTGAGGGGTCGCGAAAGCCGAAGTCGACCCCGTAGACCTGCTCCATCGGCTCGCCGGTTGTTTCCACGCCCGCGGCAACCAAGTGCTCGTAGGCTGCTTGAACGTCTTCGGTCGTGAAGAACAACGCGGTAGCAAACCCCTTCGTCACGAGGTCCTGCACTTGTGCGCGCGTGGCA
>JAULZL010000105.1:0-9992 GCA_032117355.1 Candidatus Nanopelagicales bacterium | reverse complement strand
CTCGACACAGTCCTGTGGACCGGTGAGTGCCGCGATCGCTGCGAACTGCGCAGGACTGCTTACACACGAAATAAGAGGCTCTTGAGTCTTTGACAGGTCCTTGGCAATGCCCTCGGGGACCGCTGCGTAGCCCACCCGCCAACCTGTCATCGCGTACGTCTTCGAAAGACTGAATGTCGAGATCACTCGCCCATCGACATCCATGCGACCGGGGCTGATGTGTTCCTCGTCGAATGTGATCTCGTCGTAGCACTCATCGGAAATAATCCAGATGTCATGTCGACTGGCGATGGCGTACACGGCAATCAAACTCGCCTCATCCATCACCACCCCCAGAGGATTGGATGGAGAGTTGATCAGGATCGCCTTGGTGCGTGCAGAAATCAATCTCTCAATATCGGCTGGATCTGGCATGAAGCCATTGGCCGCTCGAAGCGGATAGAACACCGGCTTGGCTGACAGCAGCGTAGCCATCATCATGAAGTTGGGCCAACCAGGATCAGGCAACAGGATTTCATCTCCCGGTGCGAGAGTGCACAAGAGGGAAGCGTAAATGGCTTGGACGGCTCCAGCGGCAACGACGATCTGCTCCGCATTAACCTCAAAGCCGTTTCGAGCGTTGACCTTCTCGGCCATAGCTTCGCGCAAATCCATCAGGCCGGCATTTGGGGTGTAGCGAACCTGACGATCTTCAATTGCGCGAATTGCAGCGTCACCGATGTGCTTTGGCGTAGGAAAGTCCGGCTCACCGACTTCCAGATGAACCACCCCTGGAGTCGCCCAAGCCAAGTCCATTACTTCACGGATACCTGAGCGTGGCATTCCCGCGATCTCATTGCGTATGCCAGGGGCCATCTAACGGTCTCCAATTCCTAGAACTCTTGCGGCATTTCCGCCTTGGATTTGCGAGCGTGCGTCGACCGAGAGTTCTCCCAGATGGTGGTCAAGCAGTTCAATGAGGGCGCCGTAGCCGGGTTCGTCCGCAATCCAGGGCCAGTCAGATGCCCACAACAAGCGATCAGGACCAAAGGCCTTCAACAGTGCAGCGGAGACCGGAGTGAGATCCCTGTATGGGTATGGCTCACTACTGAAGGCATAGTGGCCGGAGAAGTGGACCGTCACTTGAGGGAGTTCGGCCAGGGCCATCACGATGGGGAGCGTCGGGGGCGGGATATCTGAATGGATGCGAGGGCGCCCCCATTCATCTGCTTCGAATCCCGATTGGCAAAAGCCCAAGTGGTTCAGCACCACATTTAGATTGGGTAATTCGTCCAACACTCGAGGAAGCATCGCCAGTTGCTCGGGTGAAGAGTAAAACCAAGCAGCGACGCCCTGATCGCTCATTTCCTTGAGTAGGTTGAAGTAACGAAGTTCCCTCACGGGTGTGTCGACCGAACCAAGCTCCCAGATCCGATAGCCGACCAGCGGCATCAACGTGGTTCTTGATCGGAAATCCTCCACTGGATCAGGATGAGCGGAGTTCATCACCGCCACAGCAGAAAACTTCGTCGGATATGAATCCACTACAAATCTGGTGTAGTCGTCATGTTCGTCCAGGGATACGACTACAGCGTGATCGATGCGATTGCGATCCATCACTTCGAGGTATTCCTCGACTAGAGCTGCCCGATCGGGTGGATACAACTCGTGGACCCCACGAGCGAAAGTTCCGCCCACAGGAGCGAAAAGGTGCATGTGAGCGTCAATGCGCCTCGCGGTCATGTACGACTCCCAATATCCGCACTGACGGCGTCTCGCAATGAACGCATTCGATTCTCAATTTCAAGCAGTGAGCCGGTGGTCAATGACCCCCCCATACCCAAGGCCCAGGCCCCAGCTCGCAGCCAACTACTGGCATTCTGTGGACTGATACCTCCGGTCGGGACGAATTCAACGTCATTGAACGGGGCACGAATAGCGGAGAAGAAATCCAGCCCAAGGCTCCCAGCTGGGAAGAGTTTGACTCGGCGCACTCCAGCGCTCAATGCAACACCGATCTCAGTCGGTGTCATGACGCCCGGAAGTGTGTCCATGCCAAGGGACTGCGCCATCTCAATGACCTTGGGATCCACGCCCGGTGAAACGATGAAGCTTGCCCCGCAGCCAAGGGCCTGTTGAACATGTTCGCCAGTAAGGACGGTTCCAGCCCCAACCGCATGGACGCCCAACTCTCGGGCATGCGTCACGGCCTCCTGCCAGCAGGTGGTGTTAGTCGTCACCTCCAAGGCGGTTGCACCACCAGCGACCAACGCCGAAACTAGGCCTAGGGTGCGGTCCCGATCACCAAACTCGCGCACAACTGCAATGACCGGGAGTTGCGCAACGGCCTGTTCCAGCAATCTATTTGGTGAAGTAGACGTCATCGTCTGATTCTTTGCTCTGAGGGCTGCAGGATCTCATCGGGAAGGAATGATGCGGCATCTCCCAGCTCAGTCTGCTGATGTGCCGATGCTCTCGCGGAGGCCTCAGCCGCTTGCTTAAGGTCTCCGGTCTGTGCATAGATTGCGATGAAGGTTCCCGTACCCGCGTCTCCTGCGCCAACAGGATCCACGACGCGTCCTGCGCACTCGGCCCTGAAGTCCCCCTCTGGTGTCACGACGGTGACGGTGTTTACGCCTTCCTCACCTACTCTTCCCTTTCGACTGGGAATGAGCACGAACTCATAGTCGAAGTCTGAAATGAGGAGATGCGCGGCGGCGATGGGGTCTTGATTGATTCCGAGAAGCTCAGTCAGGTCGTGCTCAGATGCCACCAGCACATCGATTGCCGGGAGCACACGCATTGTTGCCTCGCGTGCCTCCTCTGCACTCCACAATTTCGACCGGTGGTTGATTTCGAAATACTTCAATGCATGGTTGGCCAAGCCAAAGAATTCGTCGACAAGACTCGGTCCATTACCGCCGAGGGCCAGGGTAATTCCGGACGTGTAGACGACAGAAGCCGTCTCGACAGTGGAACGCATTCTCTGGTCTAGCGCGACCATGTTGCTGAAGGCTGAGTCTTGGCGGTCGTACACGACAGAAACGCCACGCGGCTCCGCGCCGACCTCGACGAAGTAGAGCCCGACACGGTCAGTTGACGGAGCAATAACGGGTGTTACATCCGCCGCTCGAACAGAACGAACGATCCGTTCAGCCAAGGGATTCACGGGAAGACTGCTGAGCCAACTCGCTGGTGTGCCCAACGCGGCACTAGCGATGGCCACGTTGAGTTCGGCTCCACCGACGCTGGCATCGAATGAGATGGCGGTTGACAGCCGCTTCCCCGAGGGAGGCGACAAACGAATCATTGCCTCCCCCAGCGTGCACAGCCCCGACCTGGTCATGTGTTCGCCCCCTTCCTCACCACGAAGACTGCGATCGCCGCAACGATGATCGTCCCGCGGAAGAGGCCCTGGGTGTACTGCGAAACGCCAATCATGTTGAGAGCGTTGTCGATGAGGGCTAATAGGACCGCGCCACCAATGACACCGATAAGCCTGCCGCGACCTCCCATGAGAGATGCCCCACCAATCACCACGGCCGTAATGGCCAGCAATTCCATTCCATTTCCCGTGGTCGGCGCACCGACGCCAGCCCTGGAGACTTGGACAAGGCCCGCCAACACGGCGAATAGGGAGCACGCAACGAGTGACACTGTGATGACCGGTCCACTGCTTACCCCAGACCGACGGGCCACCTCTGGGTCACCGCCAACAGCATAAAGACGAAGCCCCATTCGAGATCGCCGGAGCCACACTCCCACTGCCACAAGCATGATCGTGAGAACGATTGCGGAATAAGGCAGGGGACCGATATTCGCATACAGGCCAGTTACGACCGGTGTGGGAATGCTGCCAATCCCCTTCACCGTGTAGGCCAAGACCAGGCCCTCCAGAATTGAGAAGGTCCCAAGTGTCGCGATGAAAGCGGGGACTCTCAGCTTGACAACAAGAAGTGAGTTGAAGAGTCCAACACCAATTCCGATCACCAGAGCCAGAGCGACCGCACCGACGAATTTTGTCGAGTCTCCATCCGCAATACCCGAGACCAAGACTGCGGTGACCTTCACGACCGCTGCAACGGAGAGGTCGATTTGACCGGCGAGGATTGCGATGAACATTCCAACGGTCACGATGATCAAAGGAACCGCCTGTCCCAGCACATTCGGAATGTTCCTGGCGGTGAGGAAGGAGTCTGAATAGAAGCTCGCAAACACCGCCAGCAGAACCACGATGAACCACACGGCAACACCGTCGGTGAAGGCACTGCCGACTCGATCCCTGATCCTGGTCATCGCACATGCACCGCGCTTGCGTGAAGAATCTTCTCCTCAGTGGCTTCCGAACCGACGATCTCGGCCACGACACGTCCCTCTCTCATAACAAGAACTCGGTCTGTCAGTGCCAGCACGTCTTCGATCTCCGAACTAACGACGATTACAGCGGTGCCATGCGATGCGATGTCACCCACAATGTCGATGATTTCCGCCTTGGCACCAACGTCGACTCCACGCAGAGGCTCATCCAGAAGTAGCAACTTGGGTTTCACACTGAGACAGCGTGCCAAAACGACTTTCTGCTGGTTTCCACCAGAAAGGAACTGAACCGGCTGGCGCATTCCGGCGGTCTTTACCTGTAGCCGGCTGATCATGCTCTCGGCCAGATCATTGATCTTGTTGCCTGCAAGCCACCCAGCCACACTGAGTCGCCGTAGGACCGACAGGGCGATGTTTGAACCGACGGACTGGCCGAGGATTAGCCCTTGACGCTTTCGATCCTCCGGCACGAGAACAATGCCATCTGCAATGGCCGCCCGGGGCGTTCGGATCCGCAGGGCCTCCCCATTCAGTGTCAAGGACCCAGAGGCAGGAGGGTTCACTCCTGCGAGCGCGCGCAGCAAGCGGGATCGACCTGACCCCGTCAGCCCCGCGACGCCGAGGATTTCCCCGGGTTGGAGGCTGAAACTGATCTCACCGTTCTCAATGCCCTGGAGGACCATGTCCGTTACAACGAGACCTCGACCATCCTGAACTTCGCCAGCATGGTCTGCTGAAACCCACTTGGGCGGCTGATCTCGCGCGACCTTGTGACCCACCATGGCCTCGATCATCCTGTCGTGGCTCAGTTCATTTCTGGCGAGTTCCAAAGCCACTCTTCCATCGCGCATGACAGTAGCTTCATCAGCGATTCGCAACACTTCGTCGAGACGATGGGTGATGTAGACGATGGCAATCCCGTCCGCGGTAAGCCGGTTGACTAATTCATATAGCAACTCAAGTTCATCGTCCCCAAGAACCGCGCTTGGCTCATCCAGAATCAACACCTTGGCTTCGCGAGTGAGTGCTTTCCCGACTTCAATCATCTGCTGTGAGGCAACCGTCAGGTCGCCAACAAGTGCGTTGGGTGAGATCCCAGAAGCGCCAAGGCGGCCGAGGATTGCCTGAGCTTCTGAAACCATCGCAGACCGGTTGAGCAAACCCGACTTCATCGGTTCGATGCCGAGAAAGAGATTCTCTGCGACAGTCATGTCGGGTAGCAGGCTCAACTCTTGATAGACGGCTACCACTCCACCGTCAAGCGCCTCACGAGGACTGCCGAAGGAAACTTCCTTGCCGGCGATCATCACCGTTCCCTTATCCGGCCGAATGACACCAGACAAGACGGAAATGAGCGTCGACTTCCCAGCCCCGTTTTGACCCAGTAGCGCGTGAACCTGACCCGCATGCAAGTCAAGATCAACGTCAATAAGCGCTGGGACGCCAGAGAAGGACTTACATACGCCGCGAACCCGGAGAAGGGGGGGATTAGCCCCCTCCTCCGGTGCACGACGTTCGTCAGCAGAGCTTGAGGGACGCAAGGAGTTCGTCACTCAAGAGGCCCGCGGGCAACCAGAGATCGTCTGAGCAATCCATCTTTACGTACTGGTCGTTCTCAGCGTCCGAGAAGACCGGCACGTCGACATTGACGAAGGAAGACACCGGTGCACCCTGAAGGGCTGCCACCGCCGTATCCAGGCAGTCGGCCGAGTGCGTGGGCGGGTATCCAACGGCAAGGAACTTGACGTTGTTCTCCTTGGCCAACTTCAAGAAGCCGTTGATCGGCTCAGCGGTCATCGGAGGAATCTCCTTGCCCGCCTCGTTGTAAACCTGGATAACACCGATGTCCTGGAGCCCACTGTCAGACCAGATGGCATCGATCTCATCGCCGTACTTGGTAAGCAACTGCTCCATGACCGTCTTGCCCTCAGTCGGTGACCAGTTGGTGTACTGCTTGTCGAGGATCTCAATGTCCGGGTACAGGGCGAAGACCTCTTCGGCGCCCGCCTTGCGCGTCTCCGCCGTGGGGACACCCGCAATCCCGCTAAGCATGATGATCTTGCCCTTGCCGCCAAGCTGCTGAGCGATCCACTCGGCAGTGAGGGCGCCGTTGAGGCGGTTGTCGCGATCGACACGAGAGACATTGGCGGTCGTGTCAACAATGCCCGTGCACAGAATGACGGGAATGCCTTCAGCGGCTGCGCGCTCGATCGGAGCCTTAACTGCCGGCCCCATGGGTGTCACGATGAGCGCATCAATGTTCTTTGCAAGGAGGTCGTTGATGTCGTTGACCTGCTTGTCTTCCTTACCATCCGCGCCTGCGTACTCAATAGTCACTCCAAGCTCAGCAGCATGAGCCTTCAGCGTCTCGTCGTAGATGGTCGCCCAGGAGTTGGTCGGCCCTTGAGAGGCAAAGCCGATCGTCAGATCGCCATCCTTCTTGTACTGGCTTGTGTCAACCTCGACGATCCCAGCATCGGTTGGGGCAAGCCCCGGATTGGTCAGGCCAGCCTTTGCCCAGTCGTTCTCCCATGCTTGGGCCAGGGCATTGCTTGACTCCTCACCTGATGCGGCCTCGACACTTGCAGCGGCCGAGGCAGCAGCCGAGGCGGGTGCCTCCGCAGCGGCCGAAGTTTCGCTGGTAGTGCTACTGCTTGAGCAAGCCGCAAGCAGCGACGACATTGCGAGCACGGAAATGACGCTCGCTGCCGAACGCCTCCTTCGAGTATGCAACATGCTTTTCCTTTCAATTGTTCGAGTTGGCAGTGCAAACGCGCACCCAACGCCGAGGCGGCGGGGTTTGAATCCCTATCCCCCTCTCCCTCGGCCAGTCCATCGAATGGCCTGAACGGCCACTGCGACGACGATGATCGCTCCCTTGACGACTAGTTGGAGCCATTCGTCGGCGCCCGTCAGCACGATCATGTTGAGAGCTGACGCGATGACAATCGAGCCCATCACTGTGCGCCAGACTCCACCGACGCCGCCAGCGAAAGAAGTTCCACCGATAATTGCGGCGGCAATGGAGTCAAGGTCGTAACCAGCACCGAGATAGGCGTCCACGTAACCCGCATACCCGCCGAGAAGGAGACCGCCGAATACGGCAAGCAGGCTGCAGGCGACATAAGCGCCTGCAGTAACCCAAGCGGTGGGCACACCGCCAATACGAGCGGCCTCCGGATTTCCTCCGGTCATGTAGAGCCATCGGCCCCAGATCGTGAACTTGAGTACAACTGCCACGACTCCGATGAGAATGGCCGCGATGATTGTCGGCCCCGGCACTCCAAAGAACTTGCTCGTGCCGATGCTCGCCAATGCTGGGGGGATGCCGCCGCCTGGTACGCCCTGGGTCCACGCCGTCTGGAATCCAACGATGAGTACGGCCGTTGCAAGAGTTGCAACGAAGGGAGGTACGCGACGCCACACCACCAGCACGGCATTTACAACGCCCACAGCAAGGCCAAGCATCACTGCGGTGCCCAGCGCGACCATCATCTGACCGTCGTCGCCCTCACTAACGCGTGCAACAAGCACCATGCTGATCGTTATGACCGCGCCCACAGAGAGATCGATTCCACGGACCAAGAGCACGAGGGTCTGCCCGGTGGCCACGACAGCGAGGATGGCCGCTTGACGGCTTAGATTTCCCAGGTTCGTCGGCTGGAAGAAGGACGGTGCGACTGCCACGGCGATGATCAGGATCGCAATCAAGCCGAAAACTGGCGTGAAGGCAGTCCAGTCACGTGGCGAGCGAGCCTGTCCAACGGCCGCCGTGTCGACACTCAACTTGTACCTCCGCAGAATCCACGGATGACGTTCGCGTAGATCGGGACACTTTCGTGGAGTGACGTGAGAGAGATGCGCTCATCCGCTGCATGGGCGCGATCCAGCATTCCTGGGCCGAAGGCTGGAAGCGTTGGAATGCCTAGGATTCCCTGGAGCCAACAGGCATCTGTCGTGCCAGGGAAAACACCGGTTGGCACCTCGCGATCAAGCACTCCTGAAACCGCACTCGCACAAGCCCGCACAATCGCTGAAGCAGGATCTACCGCTGTTGGCGGGAGCCAGTCCCGTGGCGCGTCCTCAAAGCGAAACGACGACTCGATTGGGGGATCGAGTTGTGACGCCGCTAGCAGAAAAGCTTCGAGGTCTTCTTCAAACTCGGAGCGTTCCATGCCGGGAACGAGACGAATGTCCGATGCAAAGGTTGCGAGACCAGGAACGACTCCAAAGCCAACGCCCCCGCTGACCATGACCCCCGCGTTGATCGTTGGTGCGACACCCCACTGGTTCTCGGTGTAGCGCGGCTGGAAATCGGAGGCGAAGGATGTCAGCAGTCGTGCCATCTGCTGAGTGGCACTCACGTATCCCTTGGCCTGCGAGAGGCTTGAATGGCCCTGGCGACCTTGGACATCGATGAAGACATTGGCTATGCCTCGGCTCACAACGTGCACGGCATCCCAGTCCCCCATGACGCCACCCGGCTCACCGATGACGATCGCATCGGCATCGACCAAGGCGTTCTCGGCGAGGAATCTCGAACCGAAGCGCGAGCCGTACTCCTCGTCGGCCGTGAACACAAGGGTCAGCCGCCCAGCAGCGGGAGGTGTCCGAACAACCTCGGCCGCAGCGATGAGCATCGCCGCAATTGCACCCTTCATATCGCAAGAACCAAGCCCATAGAGGAAGCCATCGTGAACAACCGGCTTGAAAGGGTCCGTTGACCAGCGTGCGTCGCCAACCGGCTTGGTATCCAAGTGACCGCTGAGGGCCAGGGTTCGACCCCCGGGTCCGAAATCAAGATCAAGGAGAACGTTGGGGCGCTCAGGGAGCGCCCCAACGACCTTTCCACGACCGAGGCCCAAAGAAGCTGCGGCCGACTGGACGGCGTCTGCCATGGCGCGTTCGTCACCGGGGGGGTTTGGACTGGGCACTTCGATGAAGTGCCCAGCCAGCTCAACGACGTCCACGCAGACTCCGTTCCATAGAATGGAACGGCGTTCCATTCATGCGGCATGTTAGAACCGCGCAGTTTCGTGCGTCAATGGGTTTTGATCACAACTTGGTTACCGCTTGGTGGAGCGAGCGTGAAATATCAGTCCTCTTTGTACTGCTTGGCCCAATCCACGCCCTGCCACGACCACAGGCGGACAGGATCCAGCCGGAAGAGCCAGCGCTTCTTGTCCAACGTTGGCTCAAGGTAGGACGGTCCGTTCGGTCCGAGATACCGAACGGACATGCGCTCCGCGATCGGGACCCATGCCCCACCCACGTTCGGGCCCTCGATCATTGTTGCCTCGCATTGAGCGATGACCTTGCGCAGCGCCCCCTCTTCGTCGACCGTGATGGCGCACCGAGGGTCCTTTTCGAGGAACTCCGCCCAAGCTGACTTCATCCGTGGAACAACCCAGAAGGATTCTCCGTCCCACTCATGCCAGCACGGCACGACGTAAGGCCAGCCCTTCTCGTCCAAACACGCTAGGCGGGCAACCTTGCCCTCTGCCAGAAAGGCCTCGAATTCCTCACTCTCCAGGCCACCGATCTTTCCTCTCCAACTCTCATCAGGCATGCGATCTCCTCAAGGGTTTCGTGATCCGATGATCACGCGTCGAACTGTAGGTCTCAGCGGGAGATGCCGGAAGCCCCTCGGTAGCCAAGTTGGTGCGAGATCTCCCGGGTAACGGCGACGAGTTCCG
>JAULZL010000104.1:0-1648 GCA_032117355.1 Candidatus Nanopelagicales bacterium | reverse complement strand
AGCGCACCCGCAGGAGAACCAGTTCCCGTTCAGTCAGATTCCCGCGAGCGGTCGTATAAATGCGTTCGAACGGCAGGGAGTAGTGGACTACCTCCGCGGCCTCGATCAGCATCTGCTCAACTTGCCAGAAGCAGTCCGAGGGTGCAGAAAATCCCGAAGGCGGCAAGCAGCAGGCCAGTTCCGGCAAGGGCGCCGTTGAGGGCGGGCCCGTCGACCTTCCCCGTCACAGCCCGCGTCGGTCCTACTGCGAAGGGGATCGCCAGGAGGCTGAGCAGCGCCAGCCACGGACCATCGAGAAGCGCGAGCAGCACCGGGACCAGCAGGAAGGTGCCTGCGATCATCGCGAGGTAGAGACGCCTCGTCGCCTTCCTCCCAATCTTCACGGCGAGCGTGTTCTTGCCCGCCCGCCGATCGGTTTCCATATCGCGGAAGTTGTTGACCACGAGGATTGCCGTGGCCAGTAGGCCGACGGAGATCGAGAGACCGAAGGGCAGCCAGCCCAGTTCTTCTAGCTGCACGTAGAAGGCCCCGTTGACCGCAACCAGACCGAAGAAGAGGAAGACGAACACTTCGCCGAGCCCGGCGTAGCCATACGGTTTGGGTCCTCCGGTGTAGAGGACTCCAGCCAGAATCGAAGCGAAGCCCACTGCGAGGATCACCCAGCCCGCTTCGTAGATCAGGTAGGCCCCGCAGATAATCGAAACGCCGAAGGCAAGCCAGGCGGCAGTGAGCACGCGTCGAGGCGCAACAAGTCCCGCAGAGGTGACCCTGAGCGGACCGAGTCTGTCCATCGTGTCCGCCCCACGGCGTGCATCCGAGTAGTCGTTGGAGAGATTCGTACCTATCTGGATGAAGATGCTGCCGACCAGCGCAGCCACGAAGGTCAGCCACCGCATGTCCCCTCCCGACGTTTGGACTGCCGCCGCCGTTCCGACCAACACGGGGGCGATGGCGGCGGGGAGCGTTCTCGGACGCGATGCGGTGAACCAGAGTCGCAGGCCGCTCATTGCTCTCAGGGGCGCTTGGGGAATCGACTGAAGTCAGGGCTGCGGCCTTCTTTGAAGGAATCCCTGCCCTCCTGCCCTTCCTCGCTCATGTAGAAAAGGAGCGTGGCGTCATGCGAAAGCTGCTGGAGGCCGGTCAGCCCGTCCTCCTCGGCATTGAAGCTCGATTTCAGGAGACGCAGTGAAAGCGGTGAGAGAGCCGACATCTCGCGACACCACGCGACCGTCTCTCGCTCGAGGTCCGAGATCGGGACCACAGCGTTGACGAGTCCCATTTCCAGCGCCTCCTCAGCGTCGTAGAGGCGACAGAGGAACCAGAACTCCTTCGCCCTCTTGACCCCGATGTTGCGCGCGAGAAGTGACGCGCCGAAGCCACCGTCGAAGCTGCCTACCCGCGGACCGGTCTGCCCGAAGCGGGCGTTGTCGGCAGCGACGGTCATGTCACAGACGAGATGGAGGATGTGTCCGCCTCCCACGGCCCATCCAGCAACCATCGCCACGACCGGCTTGGGCAGCCGACGTATCTGGACATGGAGGTCGCCCACGTCGAGTCGTCCGACTCCCTGTTTGGCGACATCGTCATCGCCGATATAGCCATCGTCACCACGGATCCTCTGGTCTCCTCCGGAGCAGAATGCATCGTC
>JAULZL010000103.1:0-1708 GCA_032117355.1 Candidatus Nanopelagicales bacterium | reverse complement strand
TCGATGCGATGGACGCCACGATCTCGGCGTACTCCACCGGCACCACGCTGCTTACCGCCGCGACGATGGGAATCGTTGCCTGGCCGCCGCACGTGATCATGTTGACGTTCGGCGCCGAGAGGTTGACGTCCAAGTTGACCGGCGGGCAGATGAAGGGGCCGATGGCGGCTGGCGTGAGATCAACCGCGGTGATGCCCGCCATCTCGTAGCGAGCGGCATTTGCTCGATGCGCGTAGGCACTGGTTGCCTCGAACACCAGATCGGGCAGTTCATCGCGCGACAGCAGCCAGTCGACGCCTTCATGGGAGGCCTCGACTCCCCTCGCCCGTGCCCTCGCCAGGCCATCGGAAGCAGCGTCGACGCCGATCATGTAGCGGACGTCGACGTGCTCGCTGCGCTGCAGCTTGGCGAGCAGGTCGGTACCGATATTGCCCGAGCCCACGATTGCTGCGGTTGCCCTCGTCATGTCACTCCCTGTCCACGCAAAGTTCCCTGTCCACGCCAAAACCCCTGTCCACGACGCATATTCACGGTGAATCTCCGGAGAAACGCGCCGTGACGCTGCCGATCCCACCGAAGGTTGCGGTCACCGAGTCCCCCGGCGCGACCGGGAAGGATGCCGTTTGCGAGCCGGGCAGGACAACATGCCCGGCCTCCAGGGTCACCCCCTGGGCGCCCACCGTGTTGGCGAGCCAGACCAGGGATGTCCAGGGTGAGCCAAGGACGGCACCACCGGCACCCGTCGCGATGACCTCGCCGTTGCGCCGCAGTACGCATCCGCTCAGGCGCAGGTCAACATCTCGCGGCCCGACCGGCATGCTTCCCAGCACGATCCCCCCGGAAGATGCGTTGTCGGCGATGGTGTCCAGCAGGCCGATCTTCCAGTCCTTGATCCGGCTGTCGATGATCTCGATCGCTGGCAGGACGAAGTCGACCGCAGAGATCGCCTCCGCGACGGTGACTCCTGGCCCCCGCAGCGGACGCTTCAGGACGAAGGCGATCTCCGGCTCCACCCGCGGCTGGACGTAGACCTCATGCGGCACGGGCAGGTGCTCGAGGAAGACCATGTCGTCGGTGATGTGCCCGTAGTCGGGCTGATTGACGCCAAGCTGGCGCTGCATCGCCGCTGAGGTGAGGCCGACCTTGTGGCCCACGACGGTGCGACCCTCTGCGATTCGCTGCCGGATCTGCAGCAACTGAATCTCGTAGGAGTCGGCCAACTCGATCCCCGGGTATCGCGTGGTTAGTGGATCCAGCGCTATCCGGGTGGCGTACGCATCAAAGAGCTCCTGTGCGGCCTGGGCGCGCGTCCCGACGTCCAATCGTCCTCCTCAGCGTTTGGCCCAACCGTAGGGGTCCACCGATGAATCGCGGGAACGGGGTTCCGCCTAGCGGAACACTCGAGTTGTAGCGCCAAATCGGGTGACACTTCGGCCGCCAATCTGCGAATTGATTCCCTTCGGCGGCCCTGGCAGCGCATCATGTCCCCATGACGACCAGACGACCAGACGACCAGAGCCGGTCCAGGGTCACCTTCCTCGCACGCTCCCTCGTCATCATCGCCGTTGCGGCCCCGCTTTTGGCAGTTGGGCCCACCGCGCAGGCCAGCGTGCTGATGAGCGAGCCCACCCAGAACTCACCCAGCCAGGGCACTCACACCGCAGTGGCAGCCGAGAAGTCCTACTCCCTCGCCACCGTGCGCAAGCAC
>JAULZL010000102.1:0-4606 GCA_032117355.1 Candidatus Nanopelagicales bacterium | reverse complement strand
AACCAACGGAACGGCCCGTCGAAAGCACCAATGCCCGCCAGCAGGCCGACAACCCACCCCACCAGGATCATCAGGAAGGTGGCATTGCTTCCCCACACGCTGAAGTTCTCGGTCTGCGTGCCAGGCGGGAACATGAAGTGAGCTATGACTCCCATCACGCCTGCGAGGCCAACCCCGCCGATCAGGCCGGTGGCGATGTTCTGACGATGCAGCAAGCCACCTGCCTTGCCGTGCTGGGGCGGCTGTACCGGGATTTCGGTGTCGATGACGGTCATGCCGTTTTCCCTCCGCCCATCTCGCGAACCCATGAGTCAAAGGCCGACTGGTCAACAACCTTCACCTGGGTCTCCATGTACGCGTGGTGAAGGCCGCAGAGCTCGGCACACCGAATATTGAAAGTTCCAAGCTTGTTCGGCGTCACGCCGGTCTCGGTGACCGCACCGGGGTTCGCATCGATCTTGATCCCGAGTTCTACGGCCCAGAAGTTGTGGATGACATCCTTCGAGGTGACGTTGAAGTAGACCGGGACATCCTTCGGAAGCACGAGAACATCGGACGTGACGTCGTCGAAGTCGGGATACTCGAACGTCCAGAACCACTGCTGGCCGGTGACGTTGATGATGAGGGGTTTGGACGATGTGGGTTGCTGGTTGGCTGAAACCGAGCCGTTGGCGTTGGCGGTGATAGTCGCCAGTTCGACTAGGCCCCAGACCACAAGGAAGACGGCCAGCAGGCTGGAGACGATGGTCCAGGTCATGACCGCAACGATGTTGTTGCGAATCGCCGGACTCTCCTGCAAAGGCGGCTCATCACCGGAAACCCGTGGCCACCCAAGAAGGCTGTAGATGAGGACGGCGAGGACAAAGGCGGTGATCGGAATCGAGACGATCGTGAAGACAAAAATCGTCTTCTGAATCTCGACCATGATCTGTGATGCCGGCGCCCCAGTCTGATTCATTGCAGCGAGCAGCCCCCATGCTGCTGGAAGCAGCAAGAAGCCGATGACGACGGTCAGGATCATGATGTGGCGGGCGTACGGCCGCCGCGCCCAGTCCTGAAGCCGGTGAATGGAGGGCGGTCGGTTAGTCGGAGCCTCTGGCTCGTCCTGATCAGTCAGCATGTCGCTCATCAGACGACCTCAAGCGTTCCGGACATCCAGCCGCGCTGGGACATAGGGCCTCCGAACTCGACGTAGCCGCTACCGCAGGGGAACTCGCAGTTCCATACGTAGGTTCCGGCGTCACCGGTGATGAACGAGAAGGTCACGACATGGGGCTTGGGGTAGCCATTTGCTTCGTTCTTGGCGCTCGCGGCTACAGCCGGCAGCGGCACTGACACGTTCAACACAGGTTGGCCCGCGTCGGGGTAGCTGTGAATGGTGAAGGTGTGACCGACGGTCGCTGGATCGATCTCGGTGACCTGCTTGCCGTCAACCGTGATCGTTCCGTCCACCGTTCCATGGGCCTTGGCGAAGTAGTCGTTGTAGATCGGTCCGCCACCGTCGTACTGGTGAACCTCGATGGTCACTAGCGAATTAGCCGGCACCTGGAGGGTGGTTGACGGCCAGTAGAAGGGCCAGCCCAAGGACGCGTATTCCGCATTGACCCCGTCGGTTGGCCCGGGGATCGCAGGTGAACTTCCCGGGTAGATCTCAAGCTTCAACTTCGCGTGTGGCAGGTCCCCCCGAGGCGTCTTCGCCGTGCCGTCCATGGTGGCCACCATCAGCGCCGGCTCCCCACTCGTCTGAGCGGCGAAGAGGACCAAGGCGCCAACGAAGGCAACCCCTGCGACGACTGCGATGACTGCAGCGAACAAGCGCTTCATATTTCTCCATTGATCACCGGCAATGCATTGCTGCGAACCCTACTCACGTTGATGCGAGCAACGGTCGTATTTGCGAGCCGAATTATCACTGGATTCGTTCCCACGGACCGAAGAATCGATGGGTACCCATCGCCCTCTTGTCGGTGGCTATCGAATTGCCCCTACCGTTGGCTACATGCCGGGCTCGCTGTCTTCAGTGCTGGGTGCCGGTGTGCCGGATCTTTTCGTCCTTGTCAACGTGATTGCCGCCTGCCTGACCTACGTCTGGGCGGCCCGGCGCATTCCACGAATCCAGCCGGGGACCAAGTGGCCCGCGCATCGGACCGCCTTCTTCCTGCTCGGAATGGGCCTTCTGGGCTACGCGTATGTAGGTCCATTTGCCGCGTGGTCACACACCTTCTTCTGGGCGCACATGTCGCAGCACCTCGTGGTCATGATGTTGGCCGCACCTTTCATCGTTCTCGGTGACCCACTGATGCTGGCATTCCGAGCCTCCGACACCGTCGGCCGTCGTCAGATCATGCGAGTGATGCGCAGTCGCGCGGTGACCTTCGTTACGGGTGCGGTGTTTACCTGGGTGTTCTTCGCAGTCGTTCTACTCGGCACCCACTTCTCGCCCTTCTTCAACTGGTCCATCGAGAACCATGACCTGATGGCCTTTGTGGAGCGTCCCCTTTATCTGATCGCGGCGCTGCTGTTCTACTACCCGATCATCTGCGGCAGCCTTCTCGCGCATCGGGCCAAGCCTGCCGTTCGACTCGCCTCGGTGTCCCTGATGATGCTGCCGGAGACCGCCGTCGGCCTGATCATCTACTTCTCCCCCGTGGTCCTGTACTCGGCCTACGCAACTGCTGTCCGGCCCTTTGGACCGGATGCTCTCGATGATCAGAAGCTCGCCGGTGCGCTGATGTGGGCCCTTGCGATGGTGATCGACACGGCATGGATCATGGTGACCGCGGTGGAGTGGTTCCAGTCCGAGGAGAGGGCAACCCGAGTGCTCGAACGGCAGGAAAGGCAGGCACAGAGCGCGTGAGGAGGTGGACCGGGCTGGCACTTCTTTGTGCACTCGCCCTCAGCAGTACGGGGTGCGCCGTCGACGACACCCCGGCGATCCCGATTCCTGCGGAGGCGGTGCCGTCGCGAGAATCGATCGTCAGTGCAACAGTCATCCCGCCGATGGATCGCATCCCGGCCCCGACCTTGCCCGGCCTCACTCTCGACGGCCGGCCTGTTCTGCTGAATGCCTGGGCGAGTTGGTGCATCCCGTGCCGGCAGGAGATTCCAGAGTTCATCGAATTCTCGCGATCACATCCGGACGTGCGGGTCCTTGGCCTCAATGTCAGCGATGACCCAGACGCCGCCGCGGCCTTCGCCGCCGACGTCACGATGGCCTATCCCAGCCTGGTGGATGAAGACGGAACTGTTCTTGCCAGCATCCCAGGCGTGCCACCAGCTGCCCTGCCCAGCACCATCCTGATAGATGCGGACGGACTCATAGCGGCGCGCATCATCGGACCGGTACCACCCGGGCAACTTGCCTCAATTGTCGATCGAGCCCTCAACGGGTCCTAGGTGTCAGGCTCCGCGCAGTTTTTGCAGGGCTTCTTCAAGGATGGCCGCTCCATCTTCTGCTGAGCGCCGCTCCTTCACGTAAGCCAGGTGCGTCTTGTACGGCTCGACCTTCGGGGGTGCGGGGGGATTCTCCCTGTCCGGCCCAGCCGGGAGACCACAACGGGGGCAGTCCCACTCATCAGGCACTGCCGCGTCGGCGGCAAAACTCGGCCGCGATTCATGGTTGCGTGAGCACCAGAAGGAGATCCAGATTCGGGGTGCCGTGTCGCCACGCTCGGCCTCGCCCATCGGTCCTGCGCCAACTCGGCTGCCGCGGATCGCACTGCCACCTGCCATGAAAAGCCCCTCTAGCGGTCAAGGTCGAGATTTGGTCCGGAGCCCGGGAGCGGTTGCTCAGGTGCTGGTTCGAACGAGAAGACCCACCCCAACGATGCATGCCGACCAAATCAATCCGAGGCCGACGGTGAGGCGATCGAGGTTGCGCTCGGCAACGGAGGATCCCCCGATAGAAGAACTCACGCCACCCCCGAACAGATCCGAGAGCCCCCCGCCCTTGCCACGGTGCAGCAGGATCAGCACGATGAGTAGCACGCTGGTGATCACAAGGATCACCGCGAGCACGATCGTCAGGACGCCGATCATCTGAACACTCCTGTCAGCAACCCGGGTGGGCCGGGATGGGTTTGATAGGGCCACGTTGCCCGGCGGGAGGATTACGGCCCGGCGGGAGGATTACGGCCCGTCGGGAAGAATACGTCCCCGCGGGAAGGATACGGCACGCCGGGGTCAGTCGGTGTCGGCCGGGTGCAGGCGGTATCGCACGATCCCAACGAACTCGTCGAGGTCAAGGCTTGCACCCCCTACCAGGGCACCATCCACGTCGGTCTTGGCCATGATGCCGGCGATATTGCTGCTCTTCACCGATCCGCCGTACAGGATGCGAACCCGCTCCGCAGCCCCTACTCCCCAGACGTCGGCAATCCGCTTCCGGATGGCACCGCAGACCTCTTGAGCGTCATCCGGGGTGGCAACCTCGCCCGTCCCAATAGCCCATACGGGCTCGTAAGCGACAACCAGATCCGCGACCTGCTCGGCCGTGAGGCCCTCGAGGGAGCCGTCGACCTGGGCCAGGACGTGCTCGACGGCCTGACCTGCCCGCCTGACTTCCAGGCCCTCCCCCACACAGACGATGGGGACGATTGAACTGGCG
>JAULZL010000101.1:0-28047 GCA_032117355.1 Candidatus Nanopelagicales bacterium | reverse complement strand
CGTCCGACGAGGGTGCGCTCGAGGTGGTGGTCGTCCTTGCCTGGAATTGGAAGCCGATGAATTCCGGGGAGTTGCCCTCCGTCAGGTAGCCGACTCGATAGCCCCACAGTCCGGGCCGACCGAGGTTGGCGATCATGGTGAAGGAGCGGTTGGCATCCACCGTTGACGTGATCAACTCCAGGTTCTGGAAGGTGCCGTCACCCTTCTTATTGCTCGGCAGGAAGCGCTGCATCATCAGCACAGTCCCGGGCTTGATTGACTTCGGTGCCGTCCCAGTGATGGTGATGGACTCGTTGATCGATGCCTTGTGGGGGCTGACCTTCGCGGTGCCCTTGCCCCAGGCCGTCGTGTTTGGCCGACGGGGGAAGCCAGCCTCCTTGAGCTCAGCCTGGCTGAGGGAGACCAGCTTGTCAGCCCGCGCTGCCGCGTGGGCTGCCGGGGCAAGCAATGTCATGGGAAGCAAGGCCAGGGATGCTGCGATGGCGACGATGCGCGCGGTTACCTTCACCCCGCCAGCCTAGCCACCCCAGCACCGATCTGGCGTGTTCAGCACGATGCCCGCGTCAACTGCTCCAGCGCGTGGCCAGGGTCTGGGCCAGGCTGTCGACCTCCGCCAGATCGATGGGAAGGTCTACAACCTTGTCGCGCGCCGCTGCGTACGTCAGGGTCGCGCCCGGGGGCGCCGCCCTGGGACCCGGGCAGCCAATGCCGGCGAAGTGACGCCCACGAGCAGGAAGGCAGCGAATGCGACGCCACAACGGGACGGCCTCAGCATCCCGGGAGTACGTCGTCACGCCCACTCATCAGCAAACCGGCCCTACCTTCACGGCGGATCCGTTCCAAGGATCGCTTCGGTGTCCTCCCAGCCGTCACCACTCGGGCCGCTCTCCTAGACTTGGCGTCCTACGCCCCTGTAGCTCAGTGGTAGAGCAACCGCCTTGTAAGCGGTAGGTCGTCAGTTCAATCCTGACCGGGGGCTCCAGCGCCGAGGCGCCGAACTGGCAGTCTGACTCCTAGGGCTGGGCCGTCACGAAGTCGATGAGTTCTTCCACCCGGCCGAGCAGCGCCGGTTCGAGATCTGCATAGGTGCTCACCGAACGAAGGATGCGCTGCCAGGCCTTCGCTGGGTCGTCCGGCCAGCCGAGCCCCGCGCATACACCCTGCTTCCAGGGAATCGAGCGCGGAACTTCCGGCCAGGCAGAGATCCCCAGGGAGGACGGCCGCACCGCCTGCCAGACATCGACGTAGGGGTGACCGACGACGAGCACAGTCTGCGGGTACTGCGCCAGGGCCGCGGCAGCGATTCGAGACTCCTTGGAACCGTTGACAAGATGGTCGACGAGGACGCCGACCCTTCGCTCATGGTCTGGCTTGAACACCGCCAGTTTGTCCAGTAGGTCGTCGATGCCACCGAGGTGCTCGACGACCACGCCCTCAACCCGCAGGTCATCCCCCCACACCTTCTCGACGAGTTCAGCATCCTGCTTGCCCTCGACCCAGATTCGTGAACCGCGGGCCACGCGTGCCCGGTGCGGCGACACTGCCACAGACCCCGATGCCGTGCGGGATCGACCAGGCAGTGCGGGAGGCGTGACCGGTCGCACCAGGGTCACAATGGCCCCATCAAGCATGAACCCTGCCGGGGTCAGGTCGAATGGGCGGCGACGGCCGTGCCTGTCCTCGAGAATCACAGCCCAGCCGGACACCCCGCGGTCCCAGCCGACCACTGCACCACACCACCCGCTGCTAGCGCACTCGACCACCAGGTCGGGCTCAGCCACGATGGTCTGTGTTGCCGCGCGTCCGGCGCGGGGATCGTGGGCAAGGACGTCAGCCCCATAGCGATCGGCTGCCACGCGACCCTTGGAGCCCGACGCCGGGTCGATCGCACGATTGGTCACGGCCACATCCTTCACCCCGCACCCAGCGAATCCACCGTGTGACTTGACGTGGGCCTTCGTGTCTTCGAAATGCCACATGGCTGGTTGGCCGTTGACACGCCTCGGGCCCCACTTCCCTCTAGATGCAGACATACACTCGCTCCATGACAGGCAGCCGTCGCACATTCGGGCTTCCACTGGTCCTCAGCATGCTTGGAGTCAGCCTGATGAGTGCTTGCGCGGCCAGCAGCCCCGATGCCAGCACCCTGGTCGATAAGACCTTCACCACCTCTTCCATCACCACGGCTGGCATGACGGAGCCTCTCGCCCAGGGGAGCACCCTCGTTATCACCTTCACCTCTGATGGCGTCTCGGCCAAGGCCGACTGCAACACACTTTTCGGCCCGGCCACTCTTGAGGACGGCGTCGTAATCATGACCAATCAGGTCGCCAGCACCATGATGGCCTGCGATCCGGCCCTGATGGACCAAGACCAGCGCATCATCGACTTTCTCTCCGCGACGCCATCCTGGTCACTCGACGGAAGTCTGCTGACGCTCACTGCCGGCGACACAACGATGACACTGCAGCAGTCGCCTCAGTAGTCCCGGCGCCGGAGATTGCGTCGTCACGGCTACTCATCCAGGAGTAGCGGATCCCCCAGGCTGATCCGACCCGGTTCAACACAGGTCGCATAGACCCCGAAGTTGAAGCCCAGTCCGAAGATCGATTCCTGCCGGCCGCGGTAGGCACCGATGAGCTCCAAGGTTCGCAGGTCCACGCTGCCGGTCTCCGGGTTGCGAGTCGTCCCCGCACATCGCTGGACGGGCCCACCGACAACAAGCACCGCAGTCCCGACGCGCAGGTGGTGACCGTGCCAGGTGTCCTCAGCGTGGGGGGCTGCCCCGTCGAACTCGATCAGCATCCGAAATCGTCGGCTGTCGACCGACGCGGCCCCGGACTGCCGAGCAAGTTCCTGGATCGATCCCTCACCCAGCAGTGTTAGGGGCTCGACGTCCCGGCCGCCCAGTAGATCGCTGGCTTTCACCAGTCGCAATTGACGACCCACCCGAGCCGACAGTGCGTCATTCCAGGGGCCGTGGACGAGGTGGCCGGCAACATCGCGATATCCGAAGAAGTTGGCCAGAACGGCCTCGCCCAGTTCGACGACACCCTCGGCACAGCATTTCTCGCCGTCCATGATGCACAGTCGCTGCGACTGGGGATCGAAGGTTGCCGTCAGCCCCACCAGCGAACCTGTCTTTGCGATGGAGAACAGGCCACCTCGCTCGTCAATCAGGAAGAAGGATCGATCCCCGACTGCACCGCCCTCAGCGACATCAATTGAACTCGGGTTGTGCAGGGCAAGGCCCTTGATTGGCGTCGTGGAGAGCCGGGTGACCAGCACTAGGCACCTGTCATGTCGACTCGGCCGGAGGGCCCTGCTCCACTTCCGGCTCCACTTCCGGCTCCACGTCCGGCTCCACGTCCGGCTCCACGTCCGGTCCATCGACGGCAAGTGGTGTTGGGGGAGTCTGCGCTTTCCTGCGCCGCGCAATGATCAGGATCACCACGACGAGCGCTGCGAGCAATCCTGCGGCGGTCAGGATGAGTGGGAGCCGTGCCGCGAGACCACCACCCGTTGCCGAGGTGATAACGACGTCGACCTCGTCGCTCATGGAGGCATCGACACGCACCGTGTTTGAGTCAACCTGCGATGCATAGGCGCCCGTCACCGACTGCACATCTCCGGGCAGATCCACCACGACCTCAAACCTGCCGAGGGGGATGCCAAGGTCCGTGCTCGAATCGGCACCCTGGGTTGCCTGCTGCGCGTTCATGATGCGCATGGTGACGACCTCGCCCTGCCGGGAGATCGTCCAAGGCCCCTCTGGGTCCGTGAAGGTCTGGTTGTCGAATGAGCAGGTGATCGCAAGGCTCTCGTCCTTCTCCTGCGGCTCGCACTGGCCCGAGGAGAAGACATTCCCGCCGTCCGCTAATTCACCCTCTGTGATCTCCTTAAGGAAATCGTCCCCCGTCATGATCCCGAGCATCGACGCAGCCTGCTTAGCGAGTTCCAGTGAGATTCGCCCCGAAGCGGTGGCGTCCGGGTTGACGCTGACGTTGGCGGTCACGCTGAAACACCCGCTAAGGGCGAGAGTCGCAACCCCGAGTCCAAGTCCCAGGCCAGCCATTCGTGGCTTCAACAACGTACGCTCCCCTCGAATGCCGAACGTCTTCTCGGCCGGACCTTATACGAGTTCGACGATCCGACCCCGCAAACGCGGCTTCTCCGAATCCGGTGAACCCTTGGCCCGCACGACGATTCGCGTTCGATCCGCTCTGAAGAGATCTCGTGAGTACTCAAAGGGAACATCGTTTGCGTCCCTGGTCGTGCGGGTCACGGACAGCAATGGCTGGCCGGCCTCTATACCGAGGGTCAACGCCTCCTGAGCAGAGGCGGCGACAACCTCGATCCGCTCAATTGCCTCCGCGGGCCTAATCCCGTACTCGCGTTCCAGCAATTCATAAAGGGAGCCGACGAGCTCGCGTTCCGGCAGACCTGGAACGCGCTCGGCCGGGAACACCGCCCGTTCGAGGGAGATGGGGCTGCCATCCGCCAATCTGATTCGGACGAGATCCACGACAAAGTCATCCTCGGGGATACCAAGTGCAGCAGCCGCGTCAATATCAGCCGTCGTGACCGCAACGCTGATGACCCGGGAGCCTGCGGTGAATCCTTGATCACGTAGCAGGGTTGGCACCCCGACGATCGACGAGGGGTCACGCTCCACCTTCGCGGTGGCGATGAAGGTGCCGCCACCACGTCCCGGAACTCGACGCACGACGCCGGTCTCCTCAAGGGAGCCTAGGGCCTGCCTCAAGGTTGACCTGCTGACTCCGAGTTTCACGGCGAGTTCGCGCTCCGCGCCGAGCTTCTCACCGGGCTGCAGGGATCCGCGATCAACCATGCTGATGATTCGCCGCCGGACATCCTCACCCGTCGGACCGAGGATCGCCTCCGCAGCGGTCGAGTCGCTCATCCGGAAATCCATAAGCCCATTGTCTACGGTTCGACGGTCTACATTGCCTCGAGTGCCGCGAGGGACTCGGGAAGGATCTGACCGCCGTCGATGACGAGGGCCTGACCCGTGACGTATGCCGCCTCGTCGGTCGCGAAGAAAAGTGCAGCGTTGCCGATGTCCTCAACTTCACCGAGACGGCGTTGCGGGATAGACATCTCCATTGCCTGCCGGTACTCGGGCCCAAGGTCCGCGAGACCCTCCGTGGCGATGTTTCCAGGCAACACGGCATTGACGGTGATGCCCATCGGAGCAAGTTCGATTGCTGCGGTGCGCATGAATCCGAGTTGGGCAGCCTTGCTGGCTCCGTAGTGAGACCAACCGGGGAATCCAGTAATCGGCCCGGTGATGGACGAGGTGAGAATTACCCGACCATGACCAGACTGCTTCAGGGCGGAAAGGCAGGCCTGCACCGCGAGCAGTGTGCCCTTCACATTCGTGTCGAAGACGCTGTCCATGTCCTCTTCGCTCATCTCGGACAACTTCGCCGATGGGAAGACACCCGCGTTGGCACAAAGAATGTCGATCCCACCGAAGGACTGCACGGCGTGGGAGGCCATCTCCTCGCAGGAGGCCTTGCTGGAAACGTCACCGAGGAAGTAGGCGACCTGCCCGGGCCCGACAGCGCCGAGCTCCTCGCAGGTGCGCCGGGCATCCTCTTCATTTCTGCCGGTTATGAGGACGTTGGCTCCCGCCTTGGCGAAGACACGGGCAATACCCTTGCCAATACCCTTTGTTGCGCCGGTGACGATCGCGGTGCGCCCTGCGATTGAAGTGAACATCTGTCCTCCGATGTGGTCTGAGTCAGGTCGAGCAGTAGTTAACGTGTGCGATTGGTTGTGCTACTCATCCGTGAACGTCCTGGCGAGGTACTCCTCCGCTAGACGACAGCTATCGACGGTGTACTGGGTGCCCATGGCCTGCGCCGTCTCCGTCGAGCTATGACTGCCGACCCAGGCAACGAGCAGCAAGCGGCGGAGCATGATGAACGTGGCGAGTTCCTGCACGTCGATTTCACTCAGCGACGCCACCTTTCGATAACCGGTCACCCAGGAATCAACGAGTTCAGGAACGTACGGCTCATGCTCAATGAAGGACAGTGAGGAACCGAGGTCGTACAGGTACCAACTCAAGCCACAGTCATCGAAGTCGATGACTGTCACCTGATCGCCATTGACCAGCAGATTCGCCAGTCGCATGTCGGCGTGGACGAGTCCGAATCGATCCGGGGACTTGCCCCACTTTGTCAACCGCTCTTCAAGTCGCGCCGCACATCGGCCGAGAACCTCCTGCTCCTGCAGGCCCACCCCAAGACCGTCCTGCCACCGGCCCCAGTGGCCCCTCGCGCCCAGCGATGTCTCGTAGTCCCAGGTGAATCGGGTGAAGTCGCTCGGACGCGTCCAAGTCTTGGCATGTGCGTGCAGGCGGGCCGTGATCTCGCCAAGTTGCTCGAAGTCAGCAGCGAGACGGTCCTCAGTCGGCTCCACTCCATCAACCCACTCAAACCTGACCGCGTGTCGCTCGTCACCGTTCTCAAGCCGGCAGGTGACGATCGACTCTCCATTCGGTGCCGGAATGAATGCTGGCGTCCGGACAACACCCGACTCGCGCAGAGCAGTCACCCAGGTCAGCTCACTGCGGATGGCTTCCTTGGAGTGGTAGCCACTGCGATGGACCCGGATCACGGACCTCGTTGACGTCACCGGATCGTCGATCCGAAAGGTGCCGTTCTCCGAGACATTGAGCAGGGTGAGCTCGGTTTGCGGCCCAAGGCCGTAGGCGGGCAGCGCTTGACGGGCGAAGGCCTCAAAGACCTCATTCGCTTCAGCCACGACTCCTCCTACCCGACGGTTAGCGACAGTTTCAGCACGGTCGCGCTCACTTCGAATCACGGCCACGGACCGCCATCATGGCGCGTCCGATGGCCTCGCGGGCGCGATTGACTGCCTCGGTGGACCCTCCCATATATACGCGACCCGCCGCCCCGATCATCTGAACGTCGACCAGGGTGACGTCCGGGGCCGCCTTCTCGGCTTCGTTGGCGGCCATGGCCGCAAACAGCGCCGGGGTCATCTCAAAGACGAGGAGGCTGTCACCGGGCAGGAGCATGGAGGCTTGCCGATTGCGGTTGATGATCACCGCATGCTGGTCAGTCACGTCCTCGATCACGTCGTGATAGAGAATCGTGGGCTGAAGCTGATCCTCCGCGTTGGCTTCAATACCCACGAGGATGGCCTCACCAGCCCTGATGACCTCGTCCATCGAATCGCCGTGCACCTCCAGCACCCCGAACTGCCGCTCGACGAACAGGATGCCCGGCTCGACCTCCGGGGCCGAGCGCAGTGCGAGATCGGTAACCCTTTCAATCGCCAGGCCCGGAGCAACCTCCACGATCAGGGCGTGCTGACCCGCATACGGGGGGTAGCCGCGCGCCCGTGTCGGTGTCCCAAGGTAGGCGGCGAACTGCGGCTGAAGATCCTCGAGCAGCAGGTAGACGCGAAGTTCGGGCGACCCCGTGGCGGGTAAGTCCGTTCCTGTCACTTGGCTGCGACGGAGAAGAACTTCGAGACCTCACCATGTGGGCGAGGAATCACATGAACACTCACTAGTTCCCCAACCTGGCTGGCTGCCTCGGAGCCCGCCTCAGTCGCGGCCTTGACCGCGCCGACATCGCCCACGATTGTCACGCACACCAGGCCGGCACCAACCTGCTCGCGGCTGACGATGACGACATTGGCGGCCTTCACCATGGCGTCCGCGGCAGCCAGAGCTGCGACGTAGCCCTTGGTCTCGATCATGCCGATCGCGTTGTTGGACATTGCATTTCCTTTCGTCGTGCTCCGCTGTCGTTCCGAAGCGCTTGGGGTTGTACGGGATTCGCTTGCCATGGCTAGCCGGCCTTCTCGTCAATGGAACCGATGATGAGTGCGTCAATGGGGGGTGCGGCTCCCGGGAACCAACTCGCAGCAACCGAGCCTGTCGACACGAGAACGGCTTCGCCGACGCCGGACCCAAGGACGTCGAAGGCAATCAGGCGTGCTCCACCCGGTTCGATCTCGACCTCGAGAAACGCACCATTGGGAATGGACGACACCTTCTTGGTGGACCACACACTTCCGACCACACGGGCTCGCAACATGGCTGCTCCTAGCCTTCCTTGGTGATGGTGACGCCCATGGCTCGAGCGCGCTCTTTCGCGAGCGGAGTGACGACCACCCGCTCGGTGATGATGATCGTCGCCTCAGCCTGCCCCGCGGCACGAACATGACGCTCGGTGAGCGCACCCCGCTCGAAGCGATGGACCTGAGCACGTTCCGCTGTCGATGCCGTCGATGCTGCTGGTCCACGGCCCGAGGCACCCTGTGAGCCCGACAGCACGAAGCGAACCTTGCCTGACGTGATCGCTGCTCGCCGCGCTGGATGAGCGGCATCCGCGAGGACGCGCTGCACAGCAGCGTCCAACTCAGCTTGGGTCGAGATGTGGACGACACTGCCGCCGCCCTCTGTCGAGGCCCGCGCCTCACCTACTGCCGCAGTGACTTCCTGCGCGATGACCTCTTGGAGAACTTCACGAATCACCTCACGAATGAGGTCGGAGGGCACGCTAGTCGGCATGGCTCTCAGCCAACTCTCTGCAGGGCGGCCTCCGCGGCCTCCGCAGCGGCTCGAACTTCAGATTCCGTACCGCTGAGGTAGACCCGACCCGTTGCACCGACCATCCGGTAGTCGACAACCTTGATCCGCGCCGCCTTCTCCGCCTCATTTGCCGCGAGGATTGCATAACTGGCGGGCTGCATCTCAAGCACAAAAAGGGACTCACCCGGCAGCACCATGGACCCGATCTTGTTCCGGTTGATCAGGAACGAGTGCTGCCGATCGATGCGGGGCACGATTCGGGACGCGAGAATATTGGGTCGCGTTGCCGACTTCTCACTGACGTCGAGTTGCTCGAGCACCGCATCAGCAGCGCTGCGCACCTCACTCGTCGGCCCGTGAATCTCCAGGTAGCCGAATTGCCTTTCGACAAAAAGGATCCCAGCGGAGACATTGGAATGCTTTAGGGCGACATCGGTAAGCGGCTCGATATCAAGGCCCGGTGCAACCTCGATGATCTGCGAGGCGTCATTGGCCCGCGGCAGTGCTCCACGAACCCAGGTGCCGAGGTAGCACATCGTCTGCGGTTGCAGGCGGTCCAGGAAGATGAAGGAGCGGAGTTCAGCCACGTCAGCCCTTAATGATCTGTCGGAGTTCCTCGATGACCATGCGGCGAATCTCGTCGCGTAGTTCATCGCTGCCATCGCCATGCCGGACTATGTCGTTCGTCCGTGGCTGCAATCGGGGTGCCTCGTCCGCATTCGACGGGATTGGGTAGGCCGGGACCGGGCCACGGGGGGTTAGCCAGGGGTCCCGGCCTACGAAGTCGGCCATGGGCACCGACGAATCCGCGTTGTAGGCGATTCGGGTGTGATTGACCAAGTGTTTGGGTTGCAGGTTTTCGCCAACGGATGATCGTCCGAAGAAGCCGGTACCGATGGTCATTGTTGGCGGAAGGTGAGTCTCAATGCCGGCGCTGCCGAGGCTGTTGCCCACGTTGACTGAGACTCGAAGTACGCGGACAGCCGACGCGTACTTCATGATCGTCTCCGGATCCTCACTGTGGATCGCCGCGCTATGCCCAGATCCAGTGATACGCAGAACGGCACACGCTGCTTGAATACCCCGCGCGGCCGAGGGTACGACTACCCAGCCGAGCACGGGACACAGTTTCTCGTGCGCCAGTCTCTGCTCAGGGACGACGAGGTCGAAGGGCGCTACCAAGATTCGCGTCTTGGCAGGTGCCTTGATGCCAGCGGCTCGCGCGATGGCAGCAGCGGACTTGCCCACCCAGGTGGTGTTGAAGTGGTCACCTTCGAAGATGACATCTGCGACAGCTACAGCCTGCTGCTCATCGAGGATGAGAGCGCCTTCCTTGGTCATGGCCTGCGCGAAGCGTTCCGCCACTGACTCCTCAACGATGACAACGCTCTCGTTGGTGCACAGGATCGAGTTGTCGAAGGACTTGCTAGTGACGATCCGGGCGGCAGCCTTCTGCAGATCGGCCGTTGCGTCGACGAGAACGGGAACATTTCCCGGGCCGACACCAATTGCCGGGTTGCCTGAGCGGTAGGCAGATCGCACCATCGGCGTGCCACCCGTCGCGACGATCACATCGACCCGGTCGTCCGTCATCAAGGCGTTGATGAGTGGGATGGACGGCTCGTCCACAACCTGGATGCAGCCGTCGGGCGCACCGGCAGCAATCGCGGCCTCACGCATCACGCGTGCCGCATCACTGCTCACTTTCTTCGCGAAGGGGTGTGGAGAGACGATGATGGCGTTGCGAGTCAGCAGGCTCAACATGATCTTGAACATGACCGTGGCAACCGGATTCGTACTCGGAGTGAGCGCGAAGACCACGCCTGCAGGACGTGGGATCTCGACGATTTTGCGGGCCTGGTCAATCACCGGGGAGACGTAGTCGTCGTCCTGGTAGGTGTTCCAGATGCCGATCGAGCAGGCAACGTTCTTGAGGAACTTGTGCTCGGCCACCCCGAAGCCCGTCTCGGCAACAGCCTCCTCGGCCAGTTGCCTTGCATGTCGCTCACCGGCTTCAGCTGCAGCCTTCGCGATCGCGCGTACTGAGGCGATGTCATAGGTGGCAAAGGCTCGCGCGGCCCACTCCGCCCGCTCGACCATCGCGCGACCGCGCGGCACGCCGGCTGGCTCCAGCGGGATGTCAACAAAGGCACTCATCGCCTGCCCTGCATTCCGCGCACGTCACGATATGCCTTGCCGATGGCAACCTCGGTCCGGTCGAGGAGTTCCTCGGCGAGCTCGGGCTTGAGCAAGATGCCTGGCTTGTACTGAAGAACCCGTGGGTCCAGGGTGGAGAAGATGGCCCACACCCCGTTCTCGTAGAGCTGCTTCATCACGTACTTCGCGCCCTGCGGGTCGTTGAACTCAAGCCCCATGACGACGCCGTTCTGGCGGATGCCGATGAACCAGTCCGGGTAAGTCTTCTGGATCTCCCGCAGGCCGCGGCCAATGAAGTCGGAGATGTAGTGGACCATCGATCGGGTCTCGTCGCGTGAGCAAATCTCCAGGGCCTTGATTGCAGCGATGCAACCCAGTTCCGCACCGCCAAAGGTTGAGATGTGTCCGAAGCCATCCTCGGTGAGCCAGCCGGCACAGCGCTCACTCACCAGGACGCAGGCAATGGGGTAGATGCCGCCGGAGATCCCCTTGCCGGTCACCAAGATGTCGGGGGCGATGCCTTCCTTGGTTATCGCCCACAATTCACCTGTACGCATCAGGCCGGTCTGCACCTCGTCCGCGATGTACAACGCGTCGTACTTCTCGCAGAGCGCCTTGACCGCGCGAAGGTAGCCGGGCTCAGGCAGGGGAAATCCGTAGGTTGCCGGAATGGTCTCCATGATCACCGCGGCGATGTCCCGACCCTTCAGCGCCTCCTCCATCGCCTCAAGGTCGTTGAATGGCACATGCGGGAAGTCCTCGGGGGTGTCCGAGAGGAAGAGCTTGGAGAAGCGCTCGTCCCCCGTCCCAACCGCGAGGCCCGTGTGGCCGTGGTAGGCCTTGATGATTGACAGGATCTTGCGCTTCTTGGTGGCGTGGCGAGCTGTCTTCAGGGCGATATCAATCGCCTCGCCGCCACCCGAGCCGTAGATGACCTTGGTCAGTCCTTCAGGGGCCGAAGAGATGAGAGCCTCGGCTAGGGCCGTCCGAGCTAGGGCGGGGAAGTGATGATTGCCGATATCGAAGTGCTGCATCGCAACTGTGACGGCCTGGACCACCTCGGGGTTGCGATGACCGAGGTTGTAGGTCCCTCCGTTGAGATGGACGTCAATGAGTCGCTTGCCCGACATGTCGTAGAGGAAGTACTCCTCGCGACGATCAATGACCAGCGGGACACCCGAGTCGATCCAGAACTGGGTCTTGCCGGGATTCCAGTACTCCTTGGCCTTCTCGAGCACCTCCGCCTTGGAAGCGAAGGAGAAGACGCCGTAGTCGTACCGCGTGTCTTCGCCAGACTCCTCAGCCACCCGCGCAGCATACCGATTAGGCAGACCAAATCAAGCCGTATAGATGACCCAATTCGTCAGCGTCAGACCCATTAGGGCGTATATGTGTGACTTGTCCTTTTTTGCTGTCACGGATGGGGCGGGTGTGATCAGTAAACGGCCTGCTGCAGACCGAGCAGATTACTGAAAATGCTTGATTGAGTCCGATGGGGCCGACATACTCCGGCGCAGGCCACCTGCGACCCGCGGTCGGCCCAGAGTTTCCCGAACAATGCGCCACCGAAGGCGCGGGATGGATGGCAGATGAGCGTCGACAGTCCGAGCGGGCCAAACGCCCTCCCGGGAGACCATCAGATCAATGCCAAGGAGCAGGCCAAGCTCAAGGCCGGCGCCGTGGGGCTGGTGGGCGTCCTATTCATGGCGGTGGCCAATGCGGCCCCCATCACCGCAATGAGCTTTAACGTGCCGATTGCCGTGGGCTACGGCAATGGCATCGCAGCCTCTGCGGGCTACCTCTTCGCAACCATCGTGCTGACGATCTTCACGATCGGCTTCATCGCGATGGCTCGCTACATCACCACGGCCGGAGCCTTCTATGGCTTCATCTCCCACGGCCTCGGTCAAGTCTGGGGCATGGCCTCCGGCCTGCTCGCGACGGTCGCGTACGTCATCTTCGAGGCCTCGCTCATCGGTGGCTTTTCCTACTTCGCCTCGGACTACATCCTCAAGCCGGCGGGCCTGAACATCTCGTGGATCTGGATCGCCCTCGTCGGCATCATCCTGATTTCGGTGTTGACGTACTTCTCGGTCACCATTGCGGCCGGAGTTCTCGGTGTGACGCTGGTTCTCGAGGTCGTGCTACTCCTCGCCCTAGGCGTCTCCGTCCTCTTCAAGGGCGGCCCCGACGGTCTCATGTTCGCGGATGTCGTGCCGCCGCAGAACGCCTTCAACAGCCTGCCCGAGGGTGCCTTTGGCACTGGGGTCGCAGCGGGCGTCGCAGCGATCGGCATCTTCTTCGCCTTCTGGTCGTGGGTGGGCTACGAGACCACCGCGGTCTACGGCGAGGAGTCCAAGAACCCCAAGCGCAACGTGCCACTGGCAACGATCATTGCCGTCATCGGCCTTGGCCTGTTCTACACCTTCATGTCTTGGATGGTCGTAGTCGGCAACGGTGCAGCCCAGTCCGTAGAGGTATCTGCGGGTGCAGCGCCAGTTGACCTGTGGCTCGGCCTGGTGGATGCCAACCTCGGCGGCGCACTAGTGAACGCGTACAAGTTGCTGCTGGTCATGGGCTCCTTCGCCTGCGCCATGGCGTTCCACAATGCGGCTTCCCGCTACATCTACGCGCTGGGCCGCGAAGGTGCATTCGGCTGGATGCGCAACTCCTTCGGCCGGGTCAACGCCAAGCACGGATCCCCGGCCTTCGCCTCCATCACCCAGAGCGTCATCACGATCGTGCTCTGCGTGCTGTTCCTGCTCTTCACGAACGTGTACATCGAGGGCGTGGCTACGCCCGAGTTGATTCCCTACGTGAATGTGTACGGATTGCTGGCCCTGATCGGCACCGCCATGGTGCTTATCGTCCAAACGATCACCTCGGTTGCGGTGATCTGGTACTTCTGGGTGAAGAAGACTCATCGTGGCAACATCCTGGTCACGATGGTCGCTCCGATCATCGGAGCGCTGGGGATGCTCTACGCCCTGTGGCTGCTCTGGAGCAACAGGAACTTCGCAGCCGGCCTTGCAGCCGACAGCATGGTGTTCCAGTTGATGCCTGTGTACGTCCTCGGCATCTTCGCGATCGGCGTCATCTACGCCCTCTTTGTTCGGGTCGCGAAGCCGCAGATCTACTCGGAGATCGGACGCACCACCCTGGAAGAGGCGCACGAGCGCGTCTAGTAGTCATTGCGTAGCGCAAGGGGTGCACGTCATCATGGCGTGCACCCCTTGATCTTTGGAGGCCATCCATGTCGTCACAAACACTGCAGTGGGCGCCCGATCCCGATGCGGATCCAGCCACCTACACCTACACCTTCGGAGGTGTAGCGCCGGTTGCGGCCATCAAGCCAGGAACGGTGCTCACCACCTGGACGATGGACTGCTTTGGCGGCCGGGTGCGCAGTTCAACCGACATGGCCAGCGAAGTGTGCGATCCACGCCAGTTGAATCCCCAATCCGGGCCCTTCTTTGTTGAAGGCGCCCGACCCGGTGACACCCTCGCCGTGCACTTCATCTCCATCGAGCCCCGCGAGACCTGGGGGGTGAGCAGTACCGTTCCCTTCTTCGGGTCGCTGACCGCAACGCACGCAACAGCGATGCTTCACGGGCCGCTTCTTGAGCGCACCTGGATATACGAAATCGATCGGGCGGAGCAGGTCGTGCGCTACATGGCGGCCGACACTCCCTTCACCGCGGCGCTGCCCTTGGACCCGATGCACGGGACCGTGGGAGTGGCCCCAGCCCTCAGCGAGGTCAGATCCTCCCTGGCTCCCGGCGACTGGGGCGGCAACATGGATACCCCGGAGATGCGAACGGGGGTCACCTGCTACCTCGGCGTAAACGTTGAAGGCGCCATGTTCAGCCTCGGCGATGGCCATGCCCGGCAAGGCGAGGGTGAGACCTGCGGTGTTGCCGTCGAATGCGCCATGGACACCGCCCTCATCCTCGATGTCATCAGCGGGCATCCAACAGCCTGGCCTCGGTTGGAGAGCGACAACTACCTGATGACGACCGGATCGGCGCGGCCGCTTGAAGACGCCTTTCGGATCTCACATCAGCAGATGGTCCTTTGGGTGGCCGAGCTCACAGGCATGAGCGTCATCGACTCCTATCAATACGTGTCGCAGACGGCCCTCACTCCGATCGCCAACGTGGTGGACACCAACTACACGGTCGTATGCAAGGTGCCCAAGGCCCTGCTCCCGGGCGTCGTCGCCATGGGCGGGATGCATGACCGGATGCGGAAGTCGGCAGCCACATGGCGCGGGTAGCGAGGTTTGAGGTCGAACTCGCCCTCGCCCAGTCCATGGGGGCAGCGGCACGCGATGCTGCGGCAAGCGACGACGCCCTGGTGTCGGTGGCCGTCGTTGATGCCGGTGGGAATCTCCTCCTCTTCGAACGGATGGACGGGGCCGAGATTGCCGGGCCCGTGCTGGCCAGGGATAAGGCATTCACCGCGGTCGCCCACCGAGTAGCCACCCACGAACTCACCGAACTGGTCTCACCGGGGGCACCGCTGGCCGGGATGTACGCGCAGGACTCCGGTCGCTACGTCGCCTTCGCCGGCGGCGTACCCCTCTGGGACGGTGACCGCGTAGTGGGCGGTATCGGGGTTAGCGGCGGCAGCGCCGAGCAGGATCTCCGCGCCGCACATGCTGGCCATGCGATCTATTTACGGGCCACCGGAGCCGAGGGCGCCACATGACCGAGCAGCCCATCGGGCGCTTTCGGTTCATGGATGCCCAGCGGGTCAACCTCGATGGCTTTGCCGTGGAGAACCCTGACCTCGGGCTCATTGCCTTCAACTCCCCCGCGGATCCAACCCCTTCACTCGTGGTGCGCGAGGGAGTCGTCCAGGAGATGGACGGCCGGGAACGCAAGGAATTCGACCTTCTCGACAGTTTCATTGCCGATCACGGTCTGGACCTCGGGGTGGCGTCCGAGGCAATGTCCCTGGACGAGGTCGCCTACGCGCGGATGGTCGTCGACCCGGGGGTCAGCCGCGGCGAGGTGGTGCGGCTTGCCAGTGGCATGACACCGGCCAAGCTGGCCCGCTGCCTGGCACACCTGCGTCCCGCGGAACTCACCCTTGCCCTGACGAAGTGCCGCGCGCGGCGCACGCCAAGCAACCAGGCCCACGTCACCAACCGCTCGGATGATCCATTGCTGCTGGCCGCAGACGCGGCGACGGCCGCTGCCTTCGGCTTCCGCGAGATCGAAACGACCGTCCCGGTGCTCGGCGACGCACCATCCAATGCGATCGCCGTGAGCATCGGGGCCGCGGTTGGATCACCCGGGATCCTCGTCCAGTGCTCGGTCGAGGAGGCCCTCGAACTCCAGATGGGCATGCGAGGCCTGGTTTCGTACGCCGAGACGGTTTCCCTCTATGGCACCGAGCAGATCTTCATCGACGGTGACGACACCCCGTGGTCGAAGGCCTTCCTGACCTCCGCCTACGCCAGCCGCGGGATCAAGATGCGCGTCACGTCCGGTGGTGGAGCGGAGGCGCTGATGGGCAGCGCCGAGGGTAGGTCGATGTTCTACCTGGAGGCACGATGCGTGGCCCTGGCTCGCGCAATCGGTGCCCAGGGAGTCCAGAACGGGGGCATTGATTCGGCGTCGGTGGCCGGGTCCGTCCCCGGCGGAGTGCGCAGCATGATGGCCGAGAACCTCATGGTGATGCTGCGCAACCTGGAGTCGTGCACCGGTAACGACGCCCTCATGAGCGAATCTGATGTGCGCCGCACATCACGCACCCATCCGATCTTCATCGGCGGAACTGACTTCATCTGCAGTGGCTTCGGGTCCGTCCAGCGGTACGACAACATGTTCGGGCCAAGTCAGTGGAACGCCGAGGACATCGACGACTACCTAGCCATGCAACGCGACTGGGGCGTCGATGGCGGCTTACGGACGGCCCAGGAGCGGGATGTCGCTGCCCTGCGGGAGCGCGCAGTCGCTGCCGTCAGGGCCGTCTACGAGGCACTCGGCCTCGCCGACTTCGAGGATGCCTGGGCCACCCAGGCAATAGACGCAGCCGGATCCAAGGACGTACCGAACTCGGATCTCATGACACCGCTCAATGCCTCGCGGATCATCCAGGACACCCGCATCACCATGGTCGACGTCATCGGCGCTCTGGACGAAGCGGGCTTCGAGGTCGAGGCTCAGCGCCTCCTGGACATGCTGCACGCCCGGGTGAGCGGTGACTACCTGCAGACCTCGGCTATCTTCACGGAGGATCTCCAGGTGCTTTCCCTCGTGACGGATCCAAATGACTACGCGGGCCCCGGAACCGGCTACATGCCTACTCCCGAACGACAACGCGAGATCGACGACATTCGGCAACAGAAGTCGGTAGCCGACCTTCGGCGCGAGCAATCTACCTACGTGGATGACGGCCTGGTCGTCATTGGCTCAGCGGCAGCAGGGAGCGATCCGCGCGATGTGGTGATCGGAGTTTCACCCGCCACGGGCATCGCCATCGGTCGCACCCTATGCGGGCTCACGGTCGTCGAGGCATTGGACGAACTCCTTGCCGGCCTCGAGGAGGAGGGGTGCGCCGGACGAATCGTGCGGATCAACGACACGATCGACCTCGGCCTGATCGGCCTCACGGCTGCACGGATGTCCGGATCGGGCATCGGTATTGGCCTTCAAGCAAAGGGAACGGCTCTCATCCACCGGAGGGATCTGACCCCGCTGGCGAATCTGGAGCTCTACAGTGTTGCGCCTTCGCTCACCCGGGCCTCCTACCGACAACTGGGCATCAATGCGGGGCGTCATGCTAAGGGCGCCACCCCCGAACCCGAGCGAAATCCCTATTCGGACGAGGCCATCGAGGCCAGGTATCACACGACGGTCGTTTCCCTCGTGGCAATCGAACGTCAACTATGCCGACCCGGCGCAGCCCCTGAGGAACTCGGCCTCTCCCGGAGCGCAACATGACTTCGGCTGCTTCGGGCAAGGACTCGACGGCGGTCACTCTCGATGCAGTCCGTCGTGGCGAGGTGTCGGCCGATGACGTTCGCATCCACCCGCAGACCCTCCTGCACCAGGCGCGCGTGGCTGAAGCCCATGCCAACCCGCAACTGGCAGCGAACTTCCGCCGAGCAGCCGAGTTGGCCCTGATCCCCGATGAACAGGTGATGGCGATCTACGAGGCCCTACGACCTGGGAGATCGACCGCTGCCGATCTCGCGGCGATTGCCACCGACCTCGACCAGCGAGGCGCAGTCATCAATGCCGCGCTCGTCCGAGAAGCCGCTGATGCATACCGCGCCAGGGGCCTGCTGAGGTGACCCTCGTCGCGGGGGTTGACGTAGGTAACGCCACCACCGAGATCGTCATTGCGGACACGTCAGCCTCACCACCACGTCCCCTCGCGTGGGATCGCAGCAGAACAAGGGGAATGAAGGGCTCAGCCGAGGCGTCAGGTGCTGCGGCCCGGCTGCTCTCTCGACTTCAGGATCGCTCGGGCCTGCGGGTCGATCAGGTCGTGCTCACCCCTCAGGTGCCGGTCGCGACCCGTCGCGCAGAGGTACCCATGGCCCCTATCGACACGGGTCGACTCGTGGTCCTTGCCCTTGGCGGATCCACCCCAGGTGGTGAGGGGTGGGGGTTCGGCCGTCCAGCAAACCTGGCGGGCCGACCGCCCGAAGGACCCGTGATCGCAGTGAGCCTTGATCCGCTTGGCTACCAGCGCACTGCCGACACCATTCGCGCGTGGATCGCCAACGGCGTGGACGTCCGTGGTGTACTTCTCGCTGGCGATGAGGCGACCCTGGTGTCGCGTCGGATTAACTCACGGCTTCCCGTCGTTGATGGCGCTGACGCCCAGTTGTCTCTGACAGCAGATGCGATCGTGGTTGAGGTGGCGCCGGCTGGACGCACCTGTCGATGGGTCACGGACCCCCTGCACCTAGCAACGACACTGGGCCTGCCGGCAGCTGAGCACGCCGATGCCCAGGCGATGGTGGCCGCGACCTCCGGCTACCGCAGCGTGGCGATCATGAAGCTTCCCAACCTGCCGCCACATGAAGGATCACTGCGCATCCCACGTGCCTGGTTCGCTGACGGCAGTGAAGTGCCGCTCGCCGAAGTAGTCAGCGCACTTGAGGATCCGTCCATGGCCCTGACCGCATTCGACATGCAGGATGGCACCCTCTTCGAAGCCACTGACATGTGGCTCGTCGAACCCGATGCACTGCAGTCCCTGCCCGGACTCCGCTCAAGTACTGCCACCATGCATCGTCTTGCACTGGCCTCGATTAACTCTGCACCTGATTCGACGGGCCACGTCGACGGCTTCCGCAGTGCGTGGAATGGCCCTGTCGCCGTTCTAGGTTCTGAGACGTCCGCAGCACGGACCGGAGCGCTGAGCACCCCGGGAGCCGGTATCGATGCGACGATCGTTGACCTCGGAGGCGGCACGATCGACGTGATCAGTCCGAATGCTTCGTGGACAGGTGCCGGCTGCGGAGACTTGATGACCACGGCAACAGCCATAGTGACCCAGGTTTCGCATGGAGCTGCCGAATGGGTGAAGCGCGGCCCCGCTTCGCGCATCGAAACGCCACACCTGGCCGTTGACGAGAGTGGTGATCGGCGCTTCCTCCAGGCACCCGCCGCGCGCGGATCGGTTGGCTGGCTGGTTGTACCTGGTCCCAGCGGGCTTCTCCCCTTCACGAAGGACCTGGCACCACCGGAATGGCGAGCGTTAAGGCTTGCCCTGAAACAGCAGGTTTTCGGACGAAACCTTGCTCGCGGACTTCTGCGCCTCGCCGCATCCGGACACGGCTCACAGACACCAGAAGCCGTCCTCGTCGGCGGACCAGCAGGGGACGAAGAGATCACCGATGCGATGCACGGGTGGCTGCGGGCTCAGGGCATCAGTCGTGCCAACGTTGGTGGCCTCCTCGGGCATCGCTGGGCGGTCGCGTATGGACTCGTCCTACTAGCCGCAGAATGATCGAGCCCCTGCACCCGTGGCCGGGCCGCTAGCCTGCGCGCATGCCAAACGATCGCCGCTGGTCCGTGCTCGCCGTGTTGTCCGGGTCCCTGCTGCTCGTCTCACTGGACAACACGATCTTGAACGTCGCCCTCCCCACCCTGCAGGAGGATCTCGGCGCTTCCACTTCACAACTCCAGTGGGTGATCGACGCGTATTCGGTGCTGTTCGCCGGAACCTTGCTGCTCGCCGGCAGTCTTGGCGACCGATTCGGCCGGCGCAGGATGCTGCTCATTGGCCTGGCAATCTTCATCTGCGGCTCACTCGGTGCCGTCGTTGCACCCGGGGCAGACGCACTCACCGCCTGCCGGGCGCTGATGGGCGTCGGCGGCGCCTTCATCATGCCTTCGACCCTCAGCATCCTGGTGCAGGTCTTCCCCGACCGGCACGAGCGTGCTCGAGCCATTGGCATCTGGGCAGCCGTTGCCGGCATCGGCATCGCCGTCGGACCGATCCTTGGTGGACTGCTGTTGGAGCACTTCAGTTGGCATTCGATCTTCTGGGTGAATCCCCCACTGGCAATCCTCGTGATCGTCGCGGTGCTCGTGCTCGTACCGGAGTCGCGCGACGTGAGTCGTCCCAAGCTTGATCCCCTTGGCGCCATCCTCTCCACCGCTGGCCTGATCTTGCTCGTCACCACCGTCATCGAACTCCCCGAATCAGGCTTCAACATCCAAGCCCTCGTCACTGGGGCAGCCGCCATTGCGCTACTGGCCTGCTTCGTGTGGTGGGAGCGGCGAGCTGCTCGGCCCATGTTGCCCATGGAGTACTTCGGCAACCGGCTCTTCACCGCTGCCATCATCACCGTTGGACTGGTCTACTTCGCGCTCATGGGCGCAATGTTCTTCCTGCCCCAATTCCTGCAACTCGTGCAAGGAATGACGCCACTGCAGTCCGGCGTCTCGATGATCCCCGCAGCTGTCGGACTGCTGCTCGCATCTCCGATGAGCCCAAGGCTCGCCGATCGCTTCGGTTCGCGGCGCATTGTGGTGATCGGGCTGTCGATCGTGGTGGTCGGTCTGGTGGCCTTCAGCTCATTCACGCCCGGCACGCCCTACTGGTTCATCGCGATTTCCCTAGCCTTCATGGCAGGTGGCCTTGGGCTTACGCTGCCTCAGGCCACCAACGGGATCCTGGCCTCAGTGCCCGCTGAGCGGGCGGGCATGGGCTCGGCTGTCAATGATGCGGTCGCCGAACTCGGCGGTTCCTTCGGGGTGGCCATCCTCGGGACGGCGATGTCGATCACCTACCGACAGGGCATTCAGGACGCCGTCACGGCTGCCGGTGCGACGGCAACGCGCCTGCCCGCTGAGATCATTGAAGCAGCCCGAGAGTCACTGGCTGCCGCGATGCTGGCTGTTCCGCGGGTGCCAACCGACCTGCGTGCGGGCTTTGGCGAAGTGGCAGGTTCGGCCTTCGTCGCGGGTATGGACTGGGCCCTGTTCATGGGAGCCGGCATCGTTCTCATCGGAGTTCTCGTGGCCTGGCGCCTCTTCCCGCTGAAGGTTGAGCAGGTCGAAGAATAGGTTGCTTGCCGTCATCAGTGACGTTGCTCGCGGCAAGCACCGGGTTGGGGTCTGAGACTCGTGAGCACGGTGAATGTTCCGCCAGGAATGTCCACCCGGTATGTGCGGCTGGAGATCCCCTCAAGGAGCCGAACGGAGGTCGCCTCGGCCAGGGGCAGGGCCGCCGCCGGGCGTGCGGCGTCCGGCGCGGGAACTGGCGCCAGACTGTGATCCGCATTCGGAGAGCAGTTGAGCCGACGCTGACGCAGGTGACTTTGCGGGTCTCATTGCACCTGTGTGCCCGGTTACGGCAGGGTGTGCCTATTCCTGCTGAGTCAAGGAGCGTCAATGGGTCGCATGCAGCAACTGAGCGTCGAAATCTTGCGGGCGGAGGTTGAGGCCGGCCTGATCGACACGGTCGCGGTCTCCATCACCGACATGCAGGGCCGGTTGCAGGGTAAGCGCATCCACGCCCAGTATTTCGTCGACGAGGTCCTTGGCCATGGCACCGAGGGCTGCAACTATCTGCTGGCCGTCGATGTCGACATGAACACTGTTGACGGGTACGCCCTGTCCTCCTGGGACACCGGATACGGAGACATGGTCATGCGCCCGGACTTAGCCACCCTGCATCGCGTGCCCTGGCAGCCCGGGACGGTGGGAGTTCTCTGCGACATCCTCCATGAGGACGGGTCCCCGGTGCCGGAGTCACCGAGGCAGGTACTCCGCCGTCAACTCGACCGGCTCCACGAAGCCGGTATGGGTGCATATGTGGGCACCGAGCTTGAGTTCATTGTCTTCCAGGACACCTACGAGGAGGCTTGGCTGTCCGGCTATCGAAACCTGAAGCCTGCCAATCTCTATAACGTTGACTACTCGATGCTCGGGACGGCTCGCGTGGAGCCACTCCTTCGACGCATCCGCAACGACATGTACGCAGCGGGCATGACCGTCGAGAGCGCCAAGGGCGAGTGCAACCTGGGCCAGCATGAAATTGCCTTCCGGTATCGGGATGCCCTCGGCACCTGTGACCACCATGTCATCTACAAGACCGGCGCAAAGGAGATCGCGGCCCAGGAGGGCATGTCACTGACCTTCATGGCCAAGTACAACGAGCGCGAGGGAAACTCGTGCCACATCCATCTGTCCTTCCGGGGTAACGATGGGTCCATGGTTATGGCCGACGATGACGGCCCCAATGGCCTTTCTGCCCTGGGGACCTCCTTCATCGCTGGCCAGCTCGCCCACTCCAATGAACTGACCTTGCTTCTGGCACCCAACATCAATTCGTACAAGCGGTATGTCCCCGGTTCGTTCGCCCCGACCGCTATCCGTTGGGGGCGGGATAATCGAACCCTCGCCTTCCGCCTCGTCGGCCATGGCCCGTCCCTACGACTGGAGAACCGCATTCCAGGCGGGGACGTGAACCCGTACCTCGCCGTCGCGGGGAGCATCGCAGCCGGTCTCGACGGCATTGAGCGAGGCCTTGAACTCGAGCCGGAGTTCATCGGAAATGCCTATGCCAGCGAGTCCAGCCGGGTACCAGCCACGATGTCGGCGGCGCTGCAACTGTGGGAGTCCTCAGAGTGGATCACCCAGATCTTCGGACAGCGAGTGCAGGCCCACTACGCCAACATGGCCCGGATCGAGTTGGATGCCTACGGAAGGGCCGTCACCGACTGGGAGCGGTATCGGTCCTTCGAACGGTTGTAGGAAATCCTCGACCTGACCAAACAGGACGAAGACCCGCACCTCGCTCACCGCAGACGACCAAGACCACCTGAGACAGCAGGAGTAGACCATGCATGACGTCATCAACCCCGCCACTGAGAAGGTCATCGCAACCGTGACCGCCTCCTCGATCGAAGAGGTAGATGAAGCGGTCGCCCGAGCAAACTCAGAATTGCCGACATGGCGGGCGGTCGCGCCCGGCGATCGGGCAAATCTGCTGCGTCGCTTCTCCGACCTTGTCCGCGAGCACAATGAGGAACTCGCCCAACTTGAGGTGGCAAATTCGGGTCACACCATCGGAAATGCCCGGTGGGAGGCGAACAACGTTGCCAATGTCCTCGCGTACTACGCCGGGGCACCTGAGCGGCTTTTCGGTCGGCAGATCCCCGTTCCCGGCGGAATCGATCTGACCTTCAAGGAGCCGGTCGGCGTTGTGGGCATCATCGTCCCCTGGAACTTCCCGATGCCCATCGCCAGTTGGGGGTTTGCCCCCGCATTGGCTGCAGGCTGCACCGTGGTGATGAAGCCAGCCGAGTTGACCCCGCTGACAGCCATCCGACTCGGGGAGCTCGCCCTCGAGGCGGGAATTCCGGAGGGGGTGCTCACCGTGCTGCCGGGCAAGGGATCGGTTGTCGGCCAACGCTTCGTCGACCATCCGGATGTTCGCAAGATCGTTTTCACCGGCTCGACCTCGGTGGGCGAGAAGGTGATGGCCGACTGTGCCAAGCAGGTCAAGGCGGTGACCCTCGAACTCGGCGGAAAGAGTGCGAACATCGTGTTCGCCGATTCGGATCTGGAGAAGGCAGCCGCCACGGCGCCCTACGGCGTCTTCGATAACGCCGGGCAGGACTGCTGCGCTCGATCACGCATCCTGGTCCAGCGCAGTGCGTACGACCGGTTCATGGAGTTGCTCGAGCCGGCCGTGCAAGGCGTTGTCGTGGGTGAACCGGGATCGGAGGCAACAGAGATGGGCCCGCTCATCTCGGCAGGACAGCTCGCCACCGTTCAATCCTTTGTCCCAGACGGCGCATCGATTGCCTTTCAGGGCGCCTGCCCCGACGGCCCTGGGTACTGGTTCCCTCCGACAGTTCTCACAGGAACCGAGGAGGATCGGGCATACCGCGAGGAGATCTTCGGCCCGGTGGTCGTCGTCGTTCCCTTTGAGGACGAGTCAGACGCGATTCGAATGGCCAACGATTCCGACTACGGCCTCTCCGGATCCATCTGGACCCGGGACATCGGCCGCGGGATCCGCGTTGCCCGCGGAGTTGAGACAGGCAACCTGTCGATCAACTCCCACTCGTCGGTCCGCTATTGGACCCCATTCGGCGGCTTCAAGAAGTCTGGCCTGGGCCGTGAGCTCGGGCCCGATGCACTCGATGCCTTCACCGAGACCAAGAACGTCTTCATCAGCACCGAGGACTGATCACCCAACCGCACATCGGCGGCACGTCGTCGTCGAGCAAACAAGTGAGGACAGATGAGCGAGAGCAAGTGCAGCAGACTTGAAGGCCGCGTCGCGGTCGTGACCGGTGGCGGCAGTGGTATCGGCTTGGCGACAGTTCAACGACTTGCCGACGAAGGTGCCCGGGTCGTGATCGGCGACCTTGATCCCGCATCCGGGGAGAAGGCCGCTCGTGAGGTAGGCGGGATCTTCGTTCGGACGGACGTCACGAGCGCAGAGGACGTCGCAGCCATGTTCAAGGCCGCGAAGGACACCTTCGGCAGCATCGACATCTCATTCAACAACGCTGGCATCTCACCACCTGATGATGACTCGATCCTGGAGACCGGCATCGATGCCTGGCGCCGCGTGCAGGAGGTCAATCTCACCTCCGTATACCTGTGTTGCAAAGAGGTGCTGCCCTATATGCTCGAACAGGGCAAGGGCTCAATCATCAATACCGCCTCCTTCGTCGCAACGATGGCTGCCGCGACCTCCCAGATCTCCTACACCGCGTCCAAGGGTGGTGTGCTCGCCATGACTCGGGAGCTCGGCGTGCAGTTCGCGCGTTCTGGGGTGCGCGTCAACGCCCTTTCGCCTGGGCCGGTCAACACCCCGCTGCTGATCGAACTCTTCGCCAAAGATCCCGAGCGGGCAGCTCGTCGGCTGGTCCACATTCCCCTTGGCCGCTTCGGCGAAGCACATGAGATCGCAGCGGCGGTTGCCTTCCTGGCGAGCGATGATTCGAGTTTCATGACGGCGTCGAACTTCCTGGTCGACGGCGGTATCTCCGGGGCGTACGTCACTCCGCTGTAGGCGTGGAGCGGATCGTCATCCCGAATGGCGATGGCGATCCGCAGCCGCAACGAGAGCGCGGAAGATCCCGGCATCAACGGATCGCCGATGTGGATGCTCCGGGTGCCATTGAACTCCTAGGACGAATGCTCCATCATCGTCCTCACAGGCCTCGATAGTGCCGTCCTCCGCTAGACCGGTCACCTGCAGGGAACCGGCATCGGCAACGGCCTGGTGGTGCGAGGAGTTCACCACCAGGGATGAGGCCCCAAGGACCGTGGCGATGAGCGAGCCCGGAGTGAAATCAGCCCGGTGGTCGACGAACTCACCCGGGCGCTCACGGTGGGTCAATTGCGAAACATCCGGAAGGTTCTGGTGCAGGGAGCCCCCGTGGGCAACCGCCATCACCTGCAAACCCCGACAGATGCCTAGGACTGGCAGGTCACGTTCCCGTGCACCGCGGTACAGCTGCAACTCAGACGAGTCCCGCACGCCGCGGGGCTGATCCGCGGTCGGATGCGGCTCATGGCCGTAGCGCTCCGACCCCACGTCGGCACCTCCGACGATAATGAGGCCGTCAATTCGGTCGAGGACCGTGACATCGCCTGTGTCGTCTTGCGGAAGCAGCACCGCGCGACCACCCGCCAAGTTCGTGGCATCGAGGTACCAGTGCGGCAGCAGGGCAGCTGGCATGTCCCATGCCCCCCATCGCGCAGGCTCGAGGTAGCAGGTCAGTGCGATCACCGGGCGAGTCACCTGTGAATCATGCCACTGGGTTCATGCCGATCGCTCGACTCCTTTGGGCCGATGCGGGGCTGGGATCGGTCAGCTAGGCGCTGGTGCTGTTGATCCGCGGACGATGAGCTCGGGCCGGAAGATGAACTCATCGCGCGGGGCTGGTGTGCCATTGATCGCGTCAATCAAGGACTGGATGGCTGCCGTGCCCATTGCGGTGACAGCCTGTCGGACGGTGGTCAAGGGCGGATCCGTGAAGGCGATCAAGGCGGAGTCGTCGTATCCGACCACCGACACATCACGCGGGCACTCCCGGCCACGCTGGCGAATGGTTCGAACGGCCCCGAGGGCCATCAGATCTGAACCGCAGACAATGGCGGTGACGTCCGCCGCCAGCAGGTGATGGGCTGCTGCCTGACCACCTTCGACAGTGAAGAGGGAATGACAGATCAACGACTCAGCCTCATCACAGGAGACATCAAGGTGACTAGCCATCGCCGCTATAAAACCAGCTCGCTTACGCACCACCGGGACAAACCGTTCAGGGCCAACGGCGAGGCCGATTCGACGATGCCCCATAGATGCCAGGTGCCGGACCGCGAGATCCATGGCCGTCACATCGTCGTCGGAGATGAACGGGGCATCTACCCCTTCGGCATAGCCATTCACGAGGACGATCGGCAGGCCGCGCTCAATCAGATTGCGGTAACGCGAATTGTCCGCATGGGAGTCCGCGTGCATACCTGAGACAAAGATGATTCCCGCGACTCCGCGCTCCAGCAGCAGTTCGACGTAATCCTCCTCATCCACTCCGCCGGGAGTCTGAGTACAGAGAACCGGGGTCAGACCATGTTGGGCAAGAAGTGGCTCCATCACCTGCGCGAACGCCGGGAAGATCGGATTCTGCAGTTCAGGGGTGATAAGCCCGACGAGGCCAGACTGGCCTCGTAGCCGCAGTGGTCGCTCATAGCCGAGCACGTCCAACGCCGTCAGGACTGCCCGCCTGGTCGCTGGGGATGCCCCCGGACGATCGTTCAACACCCGTGAGACGGTCGCCTCACTGACACCCGCGTGTTGCGCGATGCTCGCCAGCGTCGCCCGCGAATGGTCCGTCATGCCGTCACTGTAACCCCATGCCTGGCACGGTTCAGGTGTGCGAATGAGAGGCAACCCAGACGAGCCGGACCTTGCCTTCCTTCCATGGTCCATCGAACTGGAGGACTGGACGGCTGACCTCATCTGTCGTCACCTGGAGTTTTCGCTTCCCTATCGCGCACTCTTCTCCTGGAGTCTTCGCCGGGTCACCGAGAGGTTCGAGCGGGTAATGACAGCAGTTCCTCGCAACCTGCGCGGGAACCTCGAACCCGCGCGGATCTTCCACGGGGTCATGGAACACCGCTCGTTCATGTCGGAGCGAGTGGGCTCCCCCTGAATCACCCTCGTCGCTGGATCTCCACGTTCGTGAGTGAGTCAGCCAACCTCACCGAGCAGCATGGGCTGCGTGCAATGCGATAGCCGCGGCTACCGATGCATTCAGGGATTCATTGCCGTCGCGCATATCGATTCGCACCAGCCAGTCGCAGGCCTGACTGACCAGACGCGACAGTCCGGCACCCTCCGAGCCAACCACGATAACCAGCCGATCGGCGAGGACTCCCTCGGGAAGGTCGCTCACCGTGTGCGGTGCATTTGCGGCCAGACCCACGATGGTGAATCCGTGCTTCTTGAGATCTTCAAGGCTGCGCGTAACGTTGGTGACCTGAGCCACCGGAATACGGGTGAGTGCACCGGCTGACGCCTTCCATGCACCCGCCGTGACTCCAGCCGATCTGCGGGACGGGATAACCACGGCGTCCGCGCCGAAGGCTGCTGCCGAGCGGACAACAGCACCAAGATTGCGTGGGTCGGTCACCCCGTCGAGGACAACGAGAAGCGACCCTTTCACCACGTCAGGTAGTTCGGAGTACTCATATGCGGGAACGGCAAGGGCCATCCCCTGATGGACTGCTCCATCGGTCAAGCGATCGAGGTCCGTTCGTGACACCTCAAGGATGGGGATTCCAGCG
>JAULZL010000100.1:461-4709 GCA_032117355.1 Candidatus Nanopelagicales bacterium | reverse complement strand
TACGCGATCACGACCTCTGCGGGCCTCGGCTGCACCCCGTCACCGTCGACGGACGACACCTGCCTGTTGACGGGACTGCCGCTGGGTCAGACGATCACGGTCAGCGCCACGGCGACGAATGCCGTCGGCACGTCGCTCGCCGCCACCGCGTCGTACACAACACCAGCCGCGCCCGTGCCCCCCGGCCCTGGCCCTGGGCCAAGCCCGCTGCCACCGGCGCCGCCGACACCGCCCGGACCGCAACCGGTGCCTTCTCCTGCGCCTGGGCCCGGTGACACCGACGGCGAGGAAGACGGGCGCCCGATTGCGACCATCCCGGGCGCCAATCCCGGTGGAGACCAGTTCACCGTCACCGGCCCCAACTTCGGGCTGACCGTCACCGCCTACAACGGATCCTCCCGCGTGCCGCTGGGCGCCGGACCGGTCCTGCGATCCGTACCGGGGGGACGGATCGTGGTCGAAGGCGGGATCTACTCCTTCAACTCTGAAGTTTCCGTCTATCTCTTCGCTGATGAAGGGCAGCGAGCTCAGGCTGGCAGTGCCGTGGCCAGCTCCACGGGCAAGACGACGTCCTCGGGCCGATTCACGGTCACGCTCACCGTGCCGGATGACGCAGCGATCGGCTCGTACACCCTGCAGGTCAACGGCTACTCGCTCATGGCGGTGACACGCAGCGTCAACGTCGGTGTCCTGGTCGAGGCGATGCCCTGGATCGTCGCAAAGTCCGCCAAGGCTCGGGCCAAGACGGTGAGGATCGCTGCCGACGGCCTCACCGGCGAGATCCCTGCTGGCGCCGTCGTCATTCCCATGGTGAAGTACAAGGGCACCAATACCTGGGTCGAGGGCACCTCACGGCCGAAGGTCAGCAAGGACGGGACCTTCACGTGGCAGCGCAAGATCGCCCGGACCGCCTGGATCTACTTTGTCTGGATCGACGATGCCACCATGAACCCCGCCGAGGTCCGCTCCAACGTCCTGGAACACCGACAGCCGCTGCGGACGTAGCCAGCGGATGCGTGGCCTGTTCATGCCGCGAAATGGGTTGCGCCGATGGTGATCGCTGGCCCGATGTCTTGGTCGAGTATCCACTTGGTGTCGCAATGACCGACCTTGGACACTCAATGGCGCCGCCCCGGCGAACACGTGACCCGTCTCCTGCGTGGTCGGGACCCATACTCCGGGCGTGGATCAAGGGTGATCCGTGAGGCGGCTTCTCCGCCGCTGACTGTGTCTAAGCGAAGGGTGGCCGTCGCCATGGATAGTGCTCATCTCTGGATGACCATCGGTCGCCGGTGGACTGCTCCAGCCGTCGGCCTCCTGGCCGTCGCCATGGCAAGTGTGGTCCTCGTCTCGCCAGCGGCCCCTGCACCAGCTGCCCAGGCTGCTACCGCCATCGCATCCGTGACTCCGCCCACGACAACTCTTGCGATCCTCCGCACGGTGAACTTGCCCGCGTCGTCGGCTCCTGCTGATATGGCTATCGACGGTACGGACGACACTGTCTATGTGACTTCCGCGGGCGGCGGAGTGAATAGATTATTTGTGGTAAGCGGTAGATCCGGCAGCTGGGTGGACACCATTCCAATGGGTAGCGTCGTGAAGAGCATTGGCGTCGATGATGCAGATGACACGCTTTACGCCGCACTTGATGACCGAACGGTGGCAGCGATCAACGGTAGGGATCCCGTCGACGACTCAGTTGTGACTGCACCTCTGGACTCGAACTTCTTTAATGCGATCCAGGCGCTTTCCGTCGACTCGACTGATGACTCTGTCTTTGGCGTAGATGGCCGCAATACATCGAATGCGCTGAGATTGAACGGTCGACTCATGACATACTCAAGTGGTTTGAGCCTCGGTGTCATTCACTGCTCTGTGGTGGTGGACTCCGTCGATGACACCGTATACACGTCTGGGAGCAATTCCCTGCGAGTAGTCAATGGCAGGTTGTGGCAGCTTTCCCCCACTTTGGTTTCCGTTCCCACCAGTGGGGGCTGCGATAGGAATGATCTTGCTGTCAACGAAGCTGACGACTCGGTCTACGTTGTCAACGGAACCAGCAACTACCTATCGGTCATTGATGGAAGGCGTGCAGTTGTTGATGACACGATTGAGGTGGGCGTGAAGCCCTTGTCGATTGCGATCTCGCAAACTGATGACACCATCTACGTCACTCATGGCGATCAAACTCAGTTCGTCCAGGCAGTCTTGTCTGTGGTGGATGGCCGCAGCGGCAGTCTGGACGACACTCTCGCTTATGGGCTCCCGGCCGCGACAATCGTTGCGGTTGATCAGATTGGGATAAACGCCGGCCTCGTCTATCTTTCTGATGCGACCTACCACAGGCTTTCGATGGTCGGTCGGGTGTCGCCCACGGCGTGGCCGCCCGCAGGTCTTGCCGGCTCCTCAGTGACGGTAACCGTAGACGCTCCTCAGGTGGAGTATGACCTCGATGACGCCGCTGTCACGCGGGTCTACTTCGATGACACTCTGGTGACCCCTACGGCTGGCGCAGGCGATACCTGGACCGTAACGGTTCCACCCGGATCTGGCTCGGCTCAGGTCTCCGTCCAGTTCCGCGGGGGCCTCAGGGCCTCGGCGGGGTCATTCATGTACGGCAACATCGCTCCATTTGCGCCCACGTTGGATCCGCTCACAGCGGGAGACGACACGATCGGATTGACATGGACCGAGGGCTTCAATGGCGGCAGCGCCGTTACGGCCACCCAGTACGCGACGAGCCCAAATTTGGCCGTCTGGCGCAACCTTGATGACTCCGTTTCCCCTGCTGTAATCAGCGTGGACGGTCAAGGCAATGCTCTGGTGCCGGGTCAGACGTACACAGTCAAGGTGCGCGCGGTGAACGCCATCGGGACTGGCGCGGACTCCAATTCGCAAACTGTGACGCTGACGACGCCTCCGACACCGCCGACCCCTCCCACGCCACCCCCGACGAATCCGCCGTCTCCTCCGCGTGACGTGACAGCAGCGGCGGGCGATGGCCAGATCACCGCGTCCTGGGAGCCATCGGCATCCCCCGGGGACTTCCCCGTGACCAACTACGAGGTGCGCACCAATCCTGGCGGCGCGACCTGCCTTGTCCCCGCGCCCGCCACTTCCTGCACGATCGAGGGGCTGACCAACGGCACGGCGTACACCTTTGAGGTCCGGGCACTGAGCGGCGCCGGATGGGGCTCGTGGTCGACCGCGAGCGCACCAGTCACCCCCAATCCCAGCGCCGCCAAGTCGATTCTCATCACGGGTAGTCGCACGGCCGTGAAGGACCGGCCGGGCGTGAAGGCGACCGGTGTGACGGTCGGCCTTGCTGGCACGAAGGTCCAGGCACGGGTCCACGTAGCGGGCGAGGTGGATTACATCAATGGCTCGCTCCGCACGGTCGCACCCGACGGCAGCTTCACCTGGCAGCGGAAGACAGGCAAGAAGGTCTACGTCTACTTCCGCGCGGTCGATGATGCGGCCATACGATCGAATCGGGTGATCATCCCAGCGTCGTAGCCCTCGCCAGCCGCTCGCGCCACCCAGACCTGGCATGCTCACGGCATGACGTGGGTCGTGCCGATGGCGATCGCCGGCGTGATCGCCGTCCTCGATTGGTGGGCGGTCGGCACCGACCGGCGCTTCATCGAACGGTGGGCCAAGCCCGCCGTCATGGTCTTCCTCATCGCGGCGGCGGTGCTCATCCCGGCGGAGTCCGACTGGATCCGCTGGTGGATCGTCGTCGGCCTGGTCTTAGGGCTCGTCGGTGATGTCCTGCTCTTCCAGGACCGCTTCATCCCCGGCGCTGCCGCGTTCCTCGTCGGGCACCTGGCCTACATCGTCGCGCTGGTGCCGATCGAGCATCCGCTGCCCGCGGTCGTCTTTGGCCTCGTCATCGTGGGCGCCTTCGCGATCAGCCTGGGCCGGTGCATCGTGCGCGGAGCCTGGCGCCAGTCGCCCTTGCTCGGTGGCATCGTCATCGCCTACATGGTCACGATTGGCGCGGTTGTCGTGCTCGCCGTCGGCTCGTGGTCGACGGTTGCGGGGATCGCCGCGCTTCTCTTCATGGCATCCGACACCCTGCTCGCCTGGGCTCGCTTCGTCGGCTCCGCCCCGGGTGGTCGCGTCGCGGTGATGGTGACTTACCAACTTGCGCAGGCAGGCTTCGTGCTCGCCATACCGACCCTGGTGATTGCGTAGGCGATCGTCAGGTCAGGCGGTCTTGCGCGTGGCGATGATGCCCTCGATGAA
>JAULZL010000100.1:0-451 GCA_032117355.1 Candidatus Nanopelagicales bacterium | reverse complement strand
GATGCGATTGGCCTTCGGGCTGAGGCTCCTGCCCAGGATGCGGCCCTTGCCTGTGACGGAGATCCACAGGCCGGTGAGGCCGAGGAAGGCGAGGAGGACGGCCAGGAAGTACCCGAAGGTGCCCCACTCGCTGACGGGCTGGACCATGAAGGCCAGCACGATTCCGACGATGGCCGCAAGCAGCCACACGATGCCGACTACCTTGCGCTGCCGCACTGTCTCCGCCATGGTCTTCGCCTCTCAGGATGGGCAGGTGCCCGTGGCGTCAGGCTAGCGCCGAGCCGGTCGGTAGAGTCGCTTCCGCTATGGACGACACGCGAGAGACGTACGACGTCGAGGTGATCCAGGATCGCTGGCTGCCGGCCTGGGACGACCTGCAGCCCTTCCGCTCGGGTATCGAGGGCGATCCGCGGCCGACGAAGTACGTCCTCGACATGTTCCCCTACCCCTC
>JAULZL010000099.1:0-5645 GCA_032117355.1 Candidatus Nanopelagicales bacterium | reverse complement strand
CCCGCTGCCGAACGTGGCGCGCAGGTAACTTCGCGTGCGCAGGCCCTCGCCCGGCCCCGGGTTGCGTACTGGTCGCGACGCGGCGTCCCCCGAGAGGACGTCACGCTCGGGGGAAAACGGGGGAAACAGGGCCTCGGAAGAATGCCGCAAAACGGAAAAAACGTTGGTATCTTTGGTGGAGCGGTTGGGCTCGAACCGACGACGACCAGATTACGAGTTCTGCCAGCGCCCGCTGATGACAACTTGAGCCCTCCTGCACCCACTCGGGTGTCAATTCCGGCGACGGCGAGTACTGTCTTGACATCAACGACGACTAACGTAACGATTATCGTAACGTTAGCCCCTTGTGAGGTTCTATGCGTAAAGCGGACGATCTGGCGGATGGGCTTCTGGCGCATGGCCGCAGTGCCGTGACCACGACAGAGGCGGCCGAGATCCTTGGCGTGCCCATGGATCAGGTCCGGGTCCGCATGAACGCCGGCGTTCATGCCGGTCGTCTGTTCAGCCCAAGCAGGGGGCTGTGGGTGGCGATCCCGCCCAAGTACCGGACCTGGGGCGCACCCCCGGCGGTGGAGTTCCTCGATCAATTGATGACCCACCTGGGACGCGAGTACTACGTGGGGTGGCTGTCCGCTGCCGAGATCCACGGCGCCGCCCATCAACGTCCACAGACATTGCAGGTCGCCGTCGACAGACCGGTTCAGGGTCGATCCTTCGGCCGGTCACGTCTGCGGTTCACCCGGCAGTCGCGCGTGAGTGAGCTACCGCGGCAGCGTCACAACGTGGAGTCCGGTCACGTGTGGGTGTCCACGCCCGACCTGACTGCGGTGGACCTCGTCGACCGATCCGAGCTCGGCGGCGGTCTGAGCAATGTAGCGACCGTGTTGTTCGAGCTGGCAGAGGCTGCCGCACTTGACCCGCAGAGGCTTGCACAGTTGGCTGCCGGCTTCTCCGCGACGGCGGTGCGCCGCGTCGGCTACCTGCTCGATTTCGTTCGGGCACCCGTCGAGACGACTGCCCTGGCGTACCTCGTGCAAGCCATGCCGTTGCCCAGGCCCGCGCTGCTCGACCCGCGGCTCCCCCGCCGCGGGATCATCAACACCCGCTGGGACCTCGTCATCAACACCAATGTGGAACCGGACCTGTGATCCCGGCCGGGTTCGTGACCGCGTGGAGCGCTCAGGCCCCCTGGCCGAGCCCCGCCCAGGTCGAACAGGACCTGCTTCTCAGCCAAGTTCTGATCGAGATCTACCAGGATGACTACCTTCGCGACGAACTCGTCTTCCGCGGGGGCACCTGTCTTCATAAGTTGCACCTCCCGGTCCCTCGCCGATACAGCGAGGATCTCGACTTCGTGCGCACGACCTCGTCTGGGATCGCCCCCCTCACCAACGCCGTGACAGCGCTCGGTGAACGCCTCGGATTCGAGGTGTCCACCCGCATCAGCCAGCACCCCAAGATCTACCTGCGCACCCACGCGGCCGACGGCGCCACACTGTGGATCAAGGTGGAGATCAACACCCACGAGCGCTCACCAGCCCGGCCGCTGATCTCCATCCCGCATGCCTTCGACTCGCCATGGTGGTCAGGCCAGGCAGACATCCGCACGTTCACAGCGGCCGAACTCGTCTCGACCAAGATCCGGGCCCTCTTCCAGCGCAAGAAGGGACGGGACCTGTTCGACCTCTGGCTCGCCCTCACCGATCTGAACCTCGATCCCGGCGACATCCTCGAGGCATATCCCACCTACGCACCACCCGGTCTCACAGCGAAACGAGCCGTTGCAGATCTCCAGGCGAAGGTCCTTGATCCGGCTTTCCGGACTGACATGACGCCCCTGATCGACTCCTGGCCATCCGACTACGACATCGACACCGCCGGACACCTCGTGAGCGACCTCTTGCTCAGCAAGATCCCCCGCGCATGACCCACCAAGCATCGGCCGGCCTCGCCGGAAGGGTCCTGCCGCCCATCCGCACGCCTGCCGAGATGCACCGCTGGCAAGTAGCGAAGGCCCTTGCGTCGTATGAGGACGACCATGCGTCAATCTCGGTCTCCATCCCAGCCCCAATCTGACCTCCTCCACGCAGCCTTCGACCGGGCCCACCCCTCATGTTGGCGCCCCATTGGTCCGGTTTCCGCGTGCAAGAGGCGTGCAATAGTGAGAGGTATCGAGCGGGCATCAAGGGTCTTGAACACCTAGTCACCTCAAGCTAAAAACCGTTGTAATTCAACGGGTTTCCTCGGTGGGGCGAGTCGGGCTCGAACCGACGACGACCGGATCATGAGATTGATTTTCCCCCCTTACAGCGCCGACACCTTGTTGCAATACAACGGTTTTCTCAGCACACCTAGGCTGCAATGTGCAAATTTGGGGGGGACCAATGGGGGGACCAAACCTCGGGAGAGCGGGGACCGCATGACGGGAAGCGAGGGACGCAGAGCGTACGGCGACGGCGCCCTCTTCTACAAGGAGAGCAGGGCTCTGTGGATAGTGCGGCTCAACCTCGGCTGGGACGCCGACGGCAAGCGCAAGCGCTGGGAGGCCACCGGCAGGACACGAGAGGGCGCGCTCAACAAACTGCGCAAGGCACGCATCGGCAAGGTGCCGATCGCGACCCTCTCCCCCATCCACGTGCGGACGATCTACAAGGCCGTCAGCGTGGAGTCGTCGCTGGGCAATGCCAACAAGGTGTATCGGGTGCTGCTCGCGGCCCTGTCGGATGCCGAGCGCGAGGGCATCGTGCCGCGCAACGTCGCCAAGCTCGCAAGGCGCGCGCGTCGTACACCCGTTCAAACAGCACGCTTTGTAGGACCCCACCGAATCCATGCACTCGGCAAAGCAAGGAAAGAAGATCGACCAATTCAGCCGAATCTTCCTGTGAACGTCCATTTCATGAACTGTGCGCACAGGCTGCTTACGTGACTGCGCGATTCGTCGGTCAGGATTCTTACTCCCCCCGCACTCGACTGAGAGGGCAATGTGGAACTGTCGTCTTTACGAGCGAGGACGACAACCGGCATGACGCTACCCGCGTTCCGCAGTTGGGTGATGAACTCCGGACCGGTGAGGCCAGGTGTCCGCAAATCCAGCACGACGGCCGGGAATTCCCCCGTGGCAGCCGCATCGAGCGCAGCCTGGCCATCCGCTAGCGCAAGCGAGTACCCGCACAAGTCCAGGCGCCTACCCCGCGGGGTCTCGAGCACCAGACCTAGGCTCTCCGGCACCGGGCTAATGAGAAGCAAGGTTACGTTCCCTGTAACGCCAGTCTTTGCCGTCAGCACCGACCCAGCGGGCGCAGACACCACAGTGCTGGACGGGCTCGGGGTGGAGACAATGTCCGGCACTGAAGCCGGCATCGCGGCAGCGCTCGACCCAACGACGCTTGGTTCGCGGGCGCTATTTCCTGACGCGCATCCCACGAGAGTCAGGGAAAGAGCCACCGCTCCCCCGACGGCCACTGCCTTCATCAACGTCGTCACTTGGTCGCGCCATTCATAGCGAGCGGACCGATGACTGCCGCTGCCTTCGTGCGTGAGCGCATGATGTCCTTCCACAGTGTCTGCGGCCGCGAGCGCGGCCTCCGCGCGCAACGTCGCACGAACTGCGCTGACCGGCAACAATGAAAGGCGACGTACAAGGGAAGCCTACGGAAACTGTGGTGCTAGCCCCCCATCCTCAAAACGTGCGTCCCGCAAACAACATTCAAGCACCACGCCCTGGAGAGCCCCACAAGATCTGGGCACTCGGTCTTCGTACACCGTGAAAAGCGGATGACTCGGGCCCCCGAGCGAATCCAGGAGCCCGAGTCATCCCACAATCGAATAATCAACGTCAGACACGCCGCGTCTGACGCCATGGACGTTCAGTGCAGCAATTACGGCGCAGGCGGCAGCGCCGCGCACACCTCGGCCAAGGCATCTGTGTACCCGATGGCCGCGAGGGTCTCGTACTGGCTCGCCAATAACGCCACCCACTCCTCAGCGGTCGTCCCATCGTTGTCAGTAAAATAGTAGACAGCATTGTCGGCGCGCTCGACGATCTCCTCAGGCGACGGCGGGAAGTCCTTCTCCTGCTCGCATACCCGTGCCTGATCCTCGGGAGGACTTTCCACGAGGAAATTCAACTGAGCCGTCGGATCGTTGTAGCTGAGGTAATCGTTCCATTGCTCGTCGGTGAAGCCAGCGGAGGGACGAGGCGGGTTCCAGACTCCCGCGGAGCCGCTCACCGCCGTGTCTGCGGTCGGTATCTCTGCCGAAGTCTCTGCAGTGGGCGCGGTCGATGCCTCGGCAGCTGCCGACGGCAGGCTCGCTGGGGCGGTTGCGGAGGGTGCCGCGGCGGTCGAACTGCCGCCGCACCCAGCGAGCAGGAGGGTGCCGGTGATGGCGAGCGGGCCGATGACTGCCGCTGCCTTCGTGCGTGAGCGCATAGTGTCCTTTCCACAGTGTCGGAGGCCGCAAGCGCGCCCTCCGCGCGCAACGTTCCACGAACAGCGCCGACCGGCAACAAACGGAATGCGACGTATGAGGGACACCTGTGGAAACTGTGGTGCTAGCCCCCCACTCAGAAGCCTTCTCCTGCATGCCACGACGTGCACACCGCAAACACCCGTTTAGGGATCACGCTTTGTAGGTCCCCACATAATCCACTCACGGGCCAGCTTCGCCGCCGAGCCCGGCCCCTACTGCAACCGCTGCATGGGCGACACCCTCGAGGAAGCCTCCATGGGCGTCTGCTTCCCCCGCACCACCTGGCCCGTCGGCGACCTCCACGCGCTCATCAGCGACCTCCCGCCGCTCCCTCCCGATACACAGGACGAATGCGACGACGAAGACATCGACGACGACCGGGAGCGCGAGTGAGCAGCGCGGCAGTCGACGGCACGCGGACCCAACGACCAGGCAACCGATCAAAGGAGAATCTCATGGCCGACAGGAAGCACGACAAGGACGAGCTCATCACCCTCGACGAGCTCTGCGAGATGGCCAAGATGACAAAGCCGACGTACCAAGGCCTGCGACGGCAGGGCAAGACCCCGGTCGCCTACCGGATGGGCAGGCGCCTCTACTTCAAGCGGGGCGACGCAGAGGCATGGCTGGTGAACGTGCGCATGGTCCGCATCGACCCGCCCCGCCCCCGATCTGGCGCAAGTAGCGCGACGGGCGGACCTGCGCGGAACGCGTCCGACGCGAAAGGGGGGACTAATGGGGGGACCAGTGAATTACGGGCAGTTTTCGGAGCGCCCAACTGTCCAACTATTCGTTTATTCCCAGCATGTTTTCGTTGTGGGGCGGGTCGGGCTCGAACGAACGACGACCAGATTAAGACTCGGGCTGAAATGTGATGAGAGCGTTTAGCGGCCAAAGTGATGTCGACACCAAGCGATCTGTACTTCAGCCTGAGCAAAGGCCACACCCTTGCTCTCCGGTGCTGCAACCCAGCATTGAACACGGTCACCCAGACGAATCAATATTCACCGTTGCGGTGATGACTGGCATCGTTGGTGCGTTGTAGCCGCCGTATTCGTAGCCTGTTTGCGCGTTGGGAGCAATCACGAACGTGAATGTGAAGGACTCCGAGTAGATGTCACCCATTGCCAGTGACATTTGACTGTTTGCACCGGGAACTTGGAAAGTCTTCGAGG
>JAULZL010000098.1:0-3764 GCA_032117355.1 Candidatus Nanopelagicales bacterium | reverse complement strand
GGAGTTGTACGAGTGGCTGCACCTCAATAGACGCGTGCAAATGCTTCGTACCGAGCGAACGAATGATCCGGCGATGATCGCCCGTCAGGCGCGCATGACGAGCGTCAATGCTGCCCTCCAGGTCGATCTACTCGACCAAGCCAATGCAAGCCGCATCAAGGGCAAGATCTACTCCGGCTTCGGCGGCTCCACGGACTTCATCGTGGGGGCCCTTCATTCACGCGGGGGACGCTCCTTCATGGCCCTGCCGTCCTGGCATGCCAAGGCGGATGCATCGACCATCGTGCCGCTGCTCACTGAGCCGGTGACGAGCCTGCAGCACAGCGCCGTGGTGACCGAATACGGGATTGCCGAGGTCTTCGGTCTTTCAGAACGGGAGCAGGCCCTCAGCATCATCCACAATGCCGCTCATCCCAGGGTGCGCGATGACTTGATGCAGGCGGCCCATGACATGCACCTCGTCTAGCAGGGAGCCCCCGCTGCTCCCATAGGCTGACGGCCATGTTCGCTAGGAAGCAACCAGCCGTCCTGCCCCCTGGCAAGTATCGAATGGGCGGAGCCCACTTCAAGAACGACAAGGCCTTCATTCGTACGGCTGTTCGCGACGTCGAAAGACTCGAGGAGTATTGCGGTCTCACCACAGAGTCAGCCCTCCTGGACTGGGGCTGTGGTGCGGGGCGATTGGCGGTCGGAGTCCGTGAGCGCCTCGGACGGATTCGCGACTATCACGGGGTCGATATTCAGCCTGAACTCGTTGACTGGGCGGAGGCTAATTTGGCCGGGCCGGGCTTCCGCTTCACCTGCGTCGACGTGAGCAATGAGAGGTACAACCCGGACGGCTCGAAGGAGCGCACGCTAGCGGCGGACCCGTCCTCGGTCGACGTCTTCTACGCCTACTCAGTGTTCTCGCACATGAACGACGAGGACACTCCCGCCTACCTAGCCCTGATCGGTGGCGCCTTGACCCCTGCCGGCAAGGCGCTAGTGACCTGCTTTGTGGAGGAGGACGTCCCGGGCTGGGTCGAGAACCCGGACGGCTACGGCCCCTTGGATTGGAAGGGCCGACTGCACTGCACTCGGTTTGACCGTCGTCATTTTGAGGACCGCGTGCGAGCAGCGGGCCTTGCTGTTGATCGATTCGAATATGGCCGTGAGACCGATGGCCAGAGTATGTACGTGCTTCGAAAGCACTAGGCAGAACCGCCCTCTCTTACCCGGAATTCACGCCTTATTTGCCCGACTCTCCGGTTTCGTGCCGGTCTTCAGGACTGCTCCATGGGTTATTGTTCAAACTCGCGCCAATATTCCCCTTGTGCGCTTTAACCCATAGCCCGGAGAGGTTCCCCTATGCGCCGTGCTCCACATCTGACTCGTCGCTTGACCGCAGTCATTGCACTAACCGCCACTGCCGCCCTTAGCGTCGCCATGGTCGCGCCCGCCGCGCATGCGGCGCCTGCTGACCCGGCAGGTTTCGGCCTTCATGTGATCGCCGACCCGGCCAAGAACCCGGTGCCGGCAACCCCGTACGGCTCCGTCCGCATCTGGGATATCGGCGTGACCTGGGGCAAGGTTCAGATGACGTCCAAGAAGTACTGGTGGACGGGCCTGGATCAGGCCATCAACAACGCGCGGGCTCAGGGAGTCAAGCCGCTCTACGTTCTCGGTTCAACCCCCAAGTGGGTGGCAGGAAGCTGCAAGAAGGGGAGTTACCCGAACAAGGGCGCTGCCTGCGTGCCGAGCATGAGTGCCTGGAAGGCCTGGGTCACGGCTGTTGCCAAGCGGTACAAGGGCAAGGGTGTCGCGTACCAGATCTGGAATGAGGCAAACCTGTCGACCATGTGGTCCGGGTCGCCTCAGCAGTTGGCCGACCTGACCAAGGCTGCCAAGCAGATCATTCGCAAGTACGACCCCACGTCGACCGTTGTGAGCGCGAGCACCACCGTCCGCCTCACCGCCTCGTACGACAAGTTCTTCCCGGCCTACCTCAAGGCGCTGAAGCAGGATGGCTGGCCGGTCGACGTCTACGCCGTTCACCTCTACCCGGACGGCACCGGGACCCCGGCAACCCGTGCGGACTACATCGCCACCGTCAAGGCCGACCTGGCCAAGGCTGGCGCCCCCGCACGTCCGCTCTGGGACACCGAGGTCAACTACGGCTTCGCTGGCCCGGGCTCGATACCGGGCGTCAACATCGACGGGGACACCGCCGCGGCGTACGTTTCGCAGACCTACCTCGACGACCTTCGCCTGGGCGTGGCTCGTGCGTACTGGTACTCGTACACCCTGACCCCGTACATGCGGGGTGGCGTGCAGTTGATGGCTGGAACGGCCGGCACCGCCAGCTACGCCACCACCTACGGCTGGGTTGCTGGCGGTGACGTGAACTGCAGCACCGGTGCGATCAACACCTGTACGGTCTCGAAGAACGGCACCACGGCGACTATCGCCTGGGCGAGCACCGGTTCCGGATCCTTCACCGTGCCCGCGGGTGCGACGAACTCCGTGACCGCGTCGAATGTCAGCGCGCCGGTATCCGCCGGCCAGGTCGTAACGATTGGGAGCATGCCCACATGGTTCGGATGAAAGGTATTGCTGTTGTCGCTGCCCTCGCGGCTTTAAGCCTCGGGGTCAGCGCCTGCGGTGGGGGATCAACGTCGACCACGGGTAGCGCAGCGGCTTCGGCCGCTGCGTCCGTGGACCCCAACGCCATCCCGATGTCTCTGATCGGGATGCACGTTGAGGGTGCTGAGGGCGGAGCCTGGCCCAGTGCGCCATTTGGTGCACTGCGGCTGTGGGACAACGGCACCGCTTGGTCTCAGATCGAGTTGGCGCCTGGCGAGTTCAAGTGGGACAACCTCGATGGCGTCATGGAGAACGCGGCGTCCAAGGGGATGACCGACGTGCTCATGGTGCTGGGCACCACTCCGGAGTGGAATGCCAAGAAGGTCAACCAGGACGACTACCCGCAGCCTGGTGCTGCGAGTGCGCCCAAGGACCTCAAAGCCTGGGACAACTGGGTGACCGAGGTCGCCACCCGCTACAAGGGCCGGATTACCTCGTACCAGATCTGGAACGAGGCGAGCCTGAAGAACTTCTACAACGGCACCCCGAAGGAGATGGCGGAGCTCACCAAGCGGGCATACGACATCATCAAGGGAATCGACCCGGAAGCCAAGGTTGTCGCTGCGTCGCCGGCTCTTCGTCTGACGAAGGCCTTCGACAAGTTCTACCCGGAGTACCTCAAGGAACTCGCCGCCATGGATTGGCCGATTGACGTTCTGGCCATTCACACCTACCCGAACTCCAAGGGTGACCCGGTGGCCCGTGGTGAATTGATCGCCTACGCCAAGGACGCCATCACCAAGGCTGGTGCACCGGCGGATATGCCGCTGTGGGACACCGAGCTCAACTACGGCCTTGCCGGGCCGGGAGCTGAGTTCCCCAAGCAGGACATCACCGGAGCACGGGCGGCGGGCTGGATCGTCCGTACCTACATTGATGATTTGCGCTACGGCGTGGAGCGGTCCTACTGGTACATCTGGACCCAGAAGAAGTACGACCTCCTTGGTATCCAGGCCTTCCCGGGCTCGGATGGCGAGCAGGGCTTCTTCGCCCTGGAGAACTGGGTTGTGGGTGCTTCCTTCGGGGAGTGCACCGACAACGCCGGAGCGGTGACCTGCACCTTCAGCAAGGAGGGTGCTAACTGGATCGTGGCCTGGGCCGAAACCGGTGAGAAGGCCTACACGGCGCCCGAGGGCACCCAG